>JALYMT010000366.1 GCA_030773555.1 Actinomycetota bacterium
GGGGGCCGGGACGGCTCGGGCGGGTCGGGCGGCTCGGGCGCGCCCGGCAGCGCGGGTTCCATTGTGGTGGCCACCGGCGTTCACACCACCGTCTCGAAGCCGGCGGCCCGGCGCTGCAGCGACACGGTGAGGTCGTCCCAGGCGCCGGTGAGCAGCAGCACGCCGAGGGTCACGAGCAGCAGCCCGCCGAGGCGCATCACCCACACCGAGTGCCGGCGCACCCAGCCGAACGCGGCGAGCGCCCGCCGGTAGGCCAGGGCGGCGGCGAGGAACGGGACGCCGAGGCCGAGGCAGTACGCGGCGGTCAGCACCGCCCCACGGGTCGCGCTGCTCTCGGTGAAGGCGAGGGTCTGCACCGCGGCGAGCGTGGGTCCGATGCACGGGGTCCAGCCCAGGCCGAAGAGCACGCCCAGCATGGGGGCGCCGGCGAGGCCGATCGCCGGGCGCCGGTGCACCCGCACCTCGCGCTGCGCCCAGGGAAAGGCGCCGAGGAACGCGAGCCCGAGCCCGATGGTCAGCACGCCCAGCACGCGGGTCAGGACCTCCTGGTGCTCGCGCAGCAGGGCGCCGAGGCCGCCGAAGACCAGGCCGAAGGACACGAAGACGGCGGTGAAGCCGAGCACGAACAGCAGGCTGCCGGCGAGCAGGCGGCCCCGGGCCCTACCGCCGGCGCTGCCGAGGTCGACGCCGACGAGGCCGGTGACGTACGAGAGGTAGCCCGGCACCAGCGGCAGCACGCACGGGGAGAGGAACGAGACGAGCCCGGCGAGCAGCGCGACCGGCAGGGCGAGCGCGAGCGAGCCGCCCAGCACCGTGTCGCGGAACACCTCGCCCACGCCGCTCAGGCCTTCGGCTCGGCGAGGGCGTCGCGGACAAGGGTGCGCAGCGTCCCCTCGCCGACCTCGCCGAGGACGCGGGCGGCGACCCGGCCGCGACGGTCGATGACCAGGGTGCTGGGGACGGCGGCGGGCGGCAGCGTGTCGCGGAAGCCGAGGACGAGGGTGCCTTCCTCGTCGACGAGGCTGGGATAGGTGACGCCGAAGCTGCGGACGAAGGCGCGCGCGGCGGCCGAGTCGGGGTCCTTGGTGTTGATCCCGACGAACTGCACGTCCTCGCCGCGCAGGTCCTCCCACGCCCGCTGCAGCGCCGGGGTCTCCTCGCGGCAGGGGCCGCACCAGGAGGCCCAGGTGTTCACCACGATCACGTCACCCTGGTGATCGGCGAGCCGGTAGGTGCCGCCGTCGAGGGTGGTGCCCTCGAGGGCGGGCGCGCGCTTGCGCTCGGCCGGCGCCAGCTGGGTGATGGTGCCGTCGCCCGCGACGTATCGCTGCTCGCCGCCGCCCTGCACCCCGGTCATCGCCGGCTCGCTGGTGCAGGCGACCAGCGCGAGGGCGCACACGGCCGCGGCCGCCGCCTGCCGGCGGGCCCACATGGTCACGCTCCCGCCTGGAGACGGCGCTTCGGGCTGGCGGGGAGCAGGTCGCGGGCCGGCTCCGCGTAGGTCAGGGACACGATCCGGTCGTCCTCCTCGTAGGTGAGGGAGGTGAGCGACGCCAGCGAGCACTGCCGGCGGCGGGGGTCGTGCCAGAGCGGCTTGCCCTCGACGCTCAGGCGCGTCGCCCAGATTGGCAGCTGGTGGCTGACGCACACCGCCTCGCCGCCGCCGTCGCCGGCTCCGCGGGCGGCGTCGCGGGCGCGCGCCGCCGCGGTCAGCATCCGGGCGACCTGCTCGACGTAGGGCTCCCCCCACGACGGGCGGCGCGGGTTGCGCAGGTGGCGCCACATGCCCGGCCGGCGCAACGAGCCCTCCCCCACGCCGAACGTGAGGCCCTCGAACACGTTGGCGGCCTCGATCAGCCGCTCGTCGGTGTGCACCTCGAGCCCGAACGACGTGGCGACGGGCGCCGCGGTCTCCTGCGCCCGCTCGAGCGGGGAGGCGACGACGTGGCGCACGTCGCGCGCGGCGAGGGACTCCGCCACCCGCTCGGCCATGCGCCGCCCCGGCTCCGAGAGCACGTAGCCGGGCAGCCGGCCGTACAGGATGCCCTCGGGGTTGTAGACCTCGCCGTGGCGCAGCAGGTGCACCGTCGTGTGGCCGCCCTGTGCGCTCACTGGCCGTCGCCTGCCTCGAGCTCGGCGGGCACCGCCGGGGCATCGCCGGGCACGGCCCGGGCCGCGGCCCGCGCGGCGGCGGGCAGCGCATCGGCGATGCGCCCGACGGCCTCGTCGTCGTGGGCGGCCGACAGGAACCAGGCCTCGTACGGCGAGGGCGGCAGGTAGATCCCCTGCGCGAGCATCGCGTGGAAGAACGGGGGATAGCGGAAGGCCTGCTGCGCGGTGGCCCCGGCGTAGTCGAGCACGTCCTTGTCGACGAAGAAGACCGAGAACATGTTGCCGGCGTACTGCGTGCGGTGCGCCACCCCCTCGGCCGCCAGGGCGGCGCTGACCAGGGCACCCACCTCGCCGGCCCGCCGGTCGAGCCGGGCGTACACCTCGTCGGTGCACAGCTGCAGGGTGCGCAGGCCGGCGGCGGTGGCGACGGGATTGCCCGACAGGGTGCCCGCCTGGTAGACGGGACCGGCCGGAGCGAGGTGGGCCATCAGGTCGGCGCGGCCACCGAAGGCGGCGGCCGGAAAGCCGCCACCCATCACCTTGCCGAACGTCATCAGGTCGGGCCGCACACCCTCGAGGCCGTACCACCCGGAGCGGCCGACCCGGAAGCCGGTCATGACCTCGTCGCTGACCAGCAGGGCGCCGTTGTCGGCGCAGATCGAGGCGAGGGCGGCGTTGAAGCCGGGCAGCGGCGCGACGACGCCCATGTTGCCCGCCGCGGCCTCGGTGATCACGCAGGCCAGGTCGTCGCCGTGCTCGGCGAAGGCCTTCTCGACCGCGGCGACGTCGTTGTAGGGCGCGACGATCGTGTCGGCGGCGCTCGCCCCGGTGACGCCGGGACTGTCGGACAGGCCGAGGGTGGCGACGCCGGACCCGGCGGCGGCGAGCAACGAGTCGACGTGGCCGTGGTAGCAGCCGGCGAACTTCAGCACCTTGCTCCGCCCCGTCACCCCGCGCGCCAGCCGGATCGCCGACATCGTCGCCTCGGTGCCCGAGCTGACCAGGCGTACCTGCTCCACCGGGTCAACGCGCGCAACGATCTCCTCGGCGAGCGCCACCTCGTTCTTCGTCGGCGTGCCGTACGACGTGCCGTGGGCGACCGCGGTCTGCGCGGCCTCGACCACCTGCGGGTGGGCGTGCCCGAGGATCATTGGGCCCCACGAGCACACCAGGTCGACGTAGCTGCGCCCGTCGGCGTCGGTGAGGTAGGCCCCGCGGCCCGCGGCCATGAACCGGGGGGTGCCGCCGACCGCACGGAAGGCCCGCACCGGCGAGTTGACGCCACCCGGGGTGACAGCGAGCGCACGGTCGAACAGCTGCTGCGAGCGCGGCGCCGCGTACGGGTAGGTCATGGCATCCATTCTGTACCGGCTGTACCGGCTGTACCGGCGCCGTGCTGCCCTCGCAGCCTATGGACAACCCGTCGGCCGCCGGGCTCGTGCGCCGGGTGACTCCACGCGGAGTGGGATTCTCCGCGGAGAGCGGATTCGCTCGACGACGAGCCCCGGCGAAACGGAGTTCCGACCGGTCACCTGGTTCCGGGTGGTCACGCCAGGTCAGGCGCGGGCGAGCAGGCGGGCGGCCTCGTCGGCCCAGTAGGTGAGCACGACGTCGGCGCCGGCCCGACGGATCGAGGTGAGGGTCTCGAGGATCACGCGCTCCCGGTCGATCCAGCCGTTCGCGGCGGCGGCCTCGACCATCGCGTACTCCCCCGAGACCTGGTACGCGGCGACCGGCACGTCGACGCTGTCGGCGACGCGGCGCACGACGTCGAGGTAGGACATGGCCGGCTTGACCATCACCAGGTCGGCGCCCTCGGCGACGTCGAGGGCCACCTCGCGCAGCGCCTCGTCCCCGTTGGCCGGGTCCTGTTGGTAGGTGCGGCGGTCGCCCTGCAGCGCGGACTCGACGGCGTCGCGGAACGGGCCGTAGAAACCGGAGGCGTACTTCGCGGAGTAGGCCAGCACGCCCACGTCGCGGTGGCCGCCGGCGTCGAGGGCAGCGCGGACCGCACCGACCTGGCCGTCCATCATGCCGCTCGGCCCGACCAGGTCGACGCCCGCCTCGGCCTGCACCACGGCCATCTCGGCGTAGCGGGCGAGGGTGGCGTCGTTGTCGACCGAGCCGTCGGCGGCGAGGACGCCGCAGTGGCCGTGGTCGGTGAACTCGTCGAGGCACAGGTCGCTCATCACGACCGTCTCGTCACCCACCTCGCCGACCACCGCGCGGATGGCGCGCTGCAGGATGCCGTCGGGGTCGGTGCCCGCGGACCCGACGGCGTCCTTGTGCTCGGGCACCGCGAAGAGCATGACGCCGCCGACCCCGGCGCTCACCGCGTCGACCGCGGCCTTGCGCACGGAGTCGAGCGTGTGCTGCACCACGCCGGGCATCGACGCGACCGCTACCGGCTCGCCGGCCCCCTCCTTGACGAACATCGGCAGCACCAGGTCACCGGGCGCCGCCCGGCTCTGCGCCACCAGCCGCCGTCGGGCCGGGGTCGCGCGCAGGCGGCGCGGACGCACCAGGGGGAAGCCGGAGTCGGGTCGCGAGGTCATGCGGCTCGACGCTACTCGGCTCGAACGGCCCCCGGATCGCCCTACCTGGACTTGCGGCGGGTGGCTGCGCGGCGCTGGCTCGGCCGCAGCACCGGCTCGCCGGCCGCCGTCGCCGTCAACCGGTACGCCGCGCCGTACTCGGCGAGCGCCTGGGCGAGCGCCGCGGCCGACGGGGTGGGCGCGAGCACGTCGACGCGCAACCCGTGCTCCTCGGCCGTCCTGGCGGTCTGCGGGCCGATACAGGCGATCACCGTGGCGGCGTGCGGCTTGCCCGCGATGCCGACGAGGTTGCGCACGGTCGAGGACGAGGTGAACAGCACCGCGTCGAAGCCGCCGCTCTTGATCGCCTCGCGCACCTCGGCGGGCGGCGGCGCGGCCCGGACGGTGCGATAGGCGGTCACGTCGTCGACCTCCCACCCCAGCTCCTGCAACCCGGCGACGAGGGTGTCCGTGGCGATGTCGGCGCGCGGGAGGAAGACCCGGTCGATCGGGTCGACCGAGGAGTCGTACGCCGGCCAGTCCTCGAGCAGACCGGCGGAGGACTGCTCGCCGCCGGGCACGAGGTCGGGCTTGATGCCCCAGGCCAGCAGGTCGGCGGCGGTCTGGGCGCCGACGGCGGCCACCTTGATGCCGGAGAAGGCGCGGGCGTCGAGGCCGTACTCCTCGAACTTCTGGCGCACCGCCTTGACCGCGTTGCGGGAGGTGAACGTCACCCACTCGTAGCGTCCGGTGACCAGGCCCTTGACGGCCCGCTCGAGCTGCTGGGGAGTCCGGGGCGGCTCGACGGCGATCGTCGGCACCTCCTCGGGGACGGCGCCGTACTCGAGGAGCTGGGCCGACTGCGCGCCCGCCTGCTCCTTCGTCCGGGGCACGAGGACCCGCCAGCCGAACAACGGCCTGCTCTCGAACCAGGAGAGGCGCTCGCGGGAGTCGACGACCTCCCCGATCACGGTGACGGCCGGCGCGGACATCTGCGCGGCGGCGGCGTCCTGGGCGATGTGGGCCAGGGTGGACACGACGGTCTGCTGCTCGGTGGTCGTGCCGGCGCGTGTCATCGCCACCGGCGTCGTCGCCGCCAACC
>JALYMT010000367.1 GCA_030773555.1 Actinomycetota bacterium
CCTTCGGCCTGGCCGACTCGATCGCCGGTGTGGCCGGCGTCGCAGCCGTCTCGATGGCCCTCTTCTCCCGCACCCGGGACGGCAAGGGTCAGGAGATCGACCTGGACCTGCTCAGCCCGATCATGACCGCGGTGGGGCCCGGGGTCATCTACGCCGACCAGCTCGGCATCGACCAGCAGCGCACGGGCAACCGGTCTGCCAACAACGCCCCGCGCAACACCTACCGCACCGCCGACGGCCAATGGGTGGCCATCTCCACGAGCGCGAACAGCATCGCCCAGCGGGTGCTCCGGCTGGTCGGTCACCCCGAGGTGCTCGACGAGCCGTGGTTCGCCACCGGCCGGCAGCGCGCTCAGCACGTCGACGAGCTCGATACCTACGTGGGCGACTGGATCGGAGCTCGGTCCCGAGACGAGGTCCTGCGTGCTTTCGAGGAGGCCGGAGCAGCAGTGGCACCGGTCTACAAGCCCAGTGAGCTCCTCGGAGATCCCCAAGTACAGGCACTTGACCTCGTCACGGCTGTCGACGACTCGGCCCTCGGTCCCGTGCGCATGCAGAACGTGATGTGGCGGATGAGCCGAACGCCCGGACGCATCCGCGCCACCGGACGCGAACTGGGCGAGGACACCGAAGCGGTGCTCAGCGACGAACTGGGAATGACGGCCGAGGAGCTGGCGGCCCTGCGTGCCCGCGGCGTGGTGGGCTGATCTCAGCTCGCCGCGACGAAGCTGACGCCCAATCGGGGAAGAGGCACCGGGTGCAGGGCGACGGGAAGGTGCGCGAGGACGCGCCGGGCGTGTTCCGCCTCGTGCTGCCGCTCGGGCTGCACGGCATCACCAGCGTCAACGCCTACCTGCTCGCCGATCCGGCGGGTGCCACCCTCGTCGACTGCGGCATCGCCGCGCCCGGCGCCGGCGGTGGACGGGAGCTGGCGCCGCTGACGGACGCGGTGCGCGCCTGCGGCCTCGTGCTGTCGGACGTACGCCGGCTGGTGATCACCCACGCGCACGTCGACCACTACGGCCTTGCGGGCGAGGTGGTCCGCGCGACCGGCGCCGAGCTGTGGATGCACGTACGCGCCGACGCGCACGTCGCGCGCTACCGCGACCTGCCCGCCGCCGCGCAGGCCTACCGGGAGATGCTGGCCGAGCACGGGATGCGCGGCGAGGAGCTCGAGCAGGCGGGGGCCGGCTTGCTGGAGTGGGCGCCCGCGATGCCCAGCCTGGGCGAGGCCACGACCCGGCTGCGCGGTGGGGAGAGCTTCGCCGCGGGCGGCCGGCAGTGGGAGGTGGTGCCCACCCCGGGGCACTCGCCCGGCCACGTCTGCCTCTGGTCCGCGGCCGACGGCCTGCTGATCTCCGGTGACCACCTGCTGCCCGGCGTCGTGCCGCCGGTCACCTTCGAGCGCGGCCTCGCGCTCGACCCCCTGGGCGCGTACCTGGCCTCCCTGGAGCGCATCGGGCAGCTGGCGCCCGCGACCGTGCTGCCCGGCCACGACTCGCCGTTCCCCGACGGCGCCCGCCGTGCCCACACCATCGCCGGGAGCAAGCGGCGCCGGCTCGCCGAGGTGCTGCGCATCCTCCGCGCCGAGCCGCTGCCCGCCGCCGAGCTCGCCACCCGGATGTACGGCACCCAGCTGCGGGGCTGGCGCCGCTCCTACCTGACCACCGAGGTGCTCGCCTATCTCGCCCACCACGACGTACGGGGGGCGGCCTACCGGGTGCGGCGCGCCGACGGCGTCCAGGTCTGGCACGCCCTCGAGGACGCGTAGGCAGGTCGCCCCCACCGCCCCTCGTTTCCAGGCGCCAACCCGCGCGGGCCTTCTCCCGGCGATGGCCGACCGTCAAGGGACGTAGGCGGCGAGCTTCGCGTCGAGCGTCCACAGCCGAATGGGCAGCCCGCTGGGCAGGTCGGTGCGTTCCCGATAGCGCTGCAGCTCGAGCAGAATCGAGGTGTCCCCACTGCCCACGCTGTCGGCGCACAGCTGCTCCAGAGTTGGCCGAGTGCTGTCTCCGTTCAGCAGGGCGCGCAGGAAGCTCTCGTCCCAGGACGCACCGGAGACCACCCAGGCGCCCTGCCCTCGAGCGACGCCCGCAGGAAGTCGGCGAACCTCTGACCCCGATCCTGCCGCTCGCGGCCACCCAACTGGGCCAGGTGGTTACCCACCTCGATGACGGCCGCAATGGGGATGACGAGCGTCGCAGCGGCCCGCCGAAGCTGGGTGA
The DNA here is from genome assembly GCA_030773555.1 of Actinomycetota bacterium. Lineage (GTDB taxonomy): Bacteria > Actinomycetota > Actinomycetes > JALYMT01 > JALYMT01 > JALYMT01. The sequence goes on from JALYMT010000367.1 coordinate 2,226, forward strand.
ACGTGTCCAGGACCTCGTCCCGTTCGCCGTTCTTCCCCGGCACGTTCAGGACGTTCAGCAGGACGCTGCTGTCGAGGAAGACGACCTCCGCCACGTCAGGCGATGCCCAGGAGGCGGTCCAGCTCGTCGTCAGGAAGGGCGGGAGGTTGCTCACTCGCCTCCGCCAGCCGTCCGGCTGAGATCGCGTCACCCAACCGGCTGCTTGCCATCAGGCGGAGATAGCCCGGCAGGTCAACCAGCCGCCGGGCCGTGCTGTGGCCAGAGGTCCGCTCACGTTCGATGACGACGACGCCGCTGTGATCGTCGCCGGCGAGCGCATTGAGCAGCGCGGGGCTGTGCGTCGTCAACACCACCTGGAAACCCTGGTCGGCGGAGGCCCGCTTCACGAGCTGCAGCAGCTTGCCCGCCTGCGACGGATGCAGCCCGTTCTCCAGCTCCTCGATGACGAGCATGAGCGCGCCGGCACGGCTGCCGGCCGAGGTATCGATCGCCAGACCGCCACCGCCGGTCAGCAGCGCGGTCGCAATGGCGAGCATGCGCAGCATGCCGTCACTCATCTGCCGCGCGGGGACCGTCACCGACGTGCGACCCTTGCGCTCTTTGAGCGCGAGCATCACCTCGCCGAAGCTCCCCTTGCCGATGTCGAGGAACCGCACGTCGTACTCGGGCAAACTGCGTACGACGTCAACGAGCTGAGCGAACCGGTCACGGTCCCCCTGCTTCAGCCTCGCCACCGCCGCCGACAGATTCTCGGCCGTGCGGCGCAGGACGACGTCCTGCTCGGCGACGTACTGGCGCATGAGGTGCGGAATGGGATCGAGGTGGAAGACGCCCCCGAGCACGGCCAGCGCCTCCTCAGCGACCGCAAGCAACTCCAGCTCGCCCTTGGTCTTCCCCCGATACGGAGGGGCAGTTGCGCAGTCAGCAGATGAGAGGAGCGGAAGGTCAAGCGTGGGTTGCGCCCCTGGCTGCCGTTCCAGACCACGGCGTCGAGATCGCCCCGGTGAGGGTCGGGACCCTGGGAGTCGAGCAGGGTGCGCCACCGTCCGTGCGCGACGTAGGCACACAGCCGCTCGGCGACGATCTGCACCTGAGGCCGCACTTGCACGGTCACATCGAGCGTCACCTGCTGAGACGACTCGGTCTGTAGCGTGACGCCCAGCTGAAACGAATCCCTGCCGCTCGGGGCGCAGCCGTCCAGTCCCCCGCGCACCGGGCCGGCATCACGTCGATTGCCCTCGATCGCATCGCGGACCTCGTCGCCACGAGCCAGTCGGGAAAGCACCTCAAGGGCGTCCAAGGCGTTTGACTTGCCGCTGCCGTTGCGACCGATGAGCACGGTCAGCGGCTCCAGAGGCATCGCGACGTCGGCGTACGACTTGAAGGCGGTCAACCGAAGCTCAGTGATGCGCCGCCCGCTCATAGGTCAAGAGTAGAACGGGCAGAAGTGGGTGGCGCCTGAGATCCAGGGCCATGGTCGCCGCCAGGTCGACCCTACGGTCGAGCTATGGGAGGCCGGGCGGTCGATGTCGAGGAGGTCGTCAAGAGATGCCGCAAGATGCCTCCTGCGGCCCCCCGGTCGCCTCGAGACGCTGATTCTCGCATGTCCAGGCGCGGCATACGGCCCGGGTCTCACCATCCGCCAAACACTCGGATCGCGGAAGGATTCGTACCGCGAGCGCACGAATCCTTCCGCGCTGTGGCAGCTCCCTCGGCAGGAAGGCAGCGGACTGCGTTCTGCCACCCGAAACGGCGATCTTGCGGCGCTCGGCCTGCACCGGGGCCGGCTGCCGTACGGTCGCCCGCGTGCGGGAACTCGTCATCGAGGTCGACGGGCTGGTGAAGCGCTACCGCAAGACCGCGGTCCCGGCGGTCGACGGGGTCTCCTTCGGCGTGCACGGCGGGGAGTTCTTCGCGCTTCTCGGCCCGAACGGGGCGGGCAAGACCACGACGATCTCGGTGCTGACGACGACACTGCTGCCCAGCGCAGGGGACGTACGGGTCGCGGGCGCGGACGTGGTCGCCGAGGCCGCCGAGGTACGCCGCCGGGTCGGAATCATCTTCCAGCAGCCGAGCCTGGACCGGAACCTGACCGGGGAGCAGAACCTGCGGCTGCACGCGGTCATGTACGGGGTGCATCCCTGGCGGCCGTCGTACCGGTCGATGCCCGCGGCCTACCGCGGATCGGTCGGCGAGCTCGCCGGCCTGCTGGGCATCGAGCGCGAGGTCTTCCGCCCGGTGCGCACGCTCTCTGATGGCATGAAGCGCAAGCTGGAGATCGTGCGCAGCCTGCTGCACCGGCCCGAGGTGCTCTTCCTCGACGAGCCGACGGCGGGCCTCGACCCGGCCAGCCGGCGCGACCTGTGGGCCTATCTGCGCCGCGTGCAGCACGAGAGCGGCACCACCGTGTTCGTGACGACGCACTATCTCGACGAGGCCGAGGGCGCCGACGCCGTCTGCGTCATCGCCGGCGGGCCGGTGGTGGCCGCCGGCAGCCCGCTCGAGCTGACCCGCCGGCTCGTCGGGCGCCAGCAGCTCCACCTCGACGCCGCCGACCGGGCCGCGCTGCGCGCCGAGCTGGCCGGCCTCGGAGTCGCTGTCCAGGACGAGGGCCCGCCGCTGCGCGTCGCGGCCGACGACGTCGAGGTCCAGCGGCTGCTGCGCGACCTCCGTACGCCGCTCACCCAACGTACGCACGCACGCGCCAACCCTGGAGGACGCCTACCTGGAGATCGTCGGGATGTCCGCGGACGAGGTCGGGAGCAGCCATGCGTGAGGCCGGGCCCGTCCTCGCGATCGCCCAGCGGGACGTGGCGAAGTTCCTTCGCCGACCGGCCGCGGATCGTGGGGACCTTCGTGCTGCCGTTCCTGCTCGTCATCATCCTCGGGCGCAGCTTCGGCGCGTTCGGGCAGGCGATCGGCTTCGACTACCTGACCTTCGTGTTCACCGGCGTGTACGGCCAGACCCTGTTCCAGTCCGCGGCACTCGGCCTGGTGTCCCTGCTCGAGGACCGGGACTCCGACTTCAGCCAGGAGCTGTTCGTCGCGCCGGTGTCGCGGTACTCGATCCTGGTCGGCAAGATCCTCGGCGAGGCGGTCGTCGCTCTCGTCCAAGGGGTCGGCATCATCACGTTCGGCCTCGTCGTCGGGGTGCGCCTGCCGCTGAGCGCGCTGCCCGGCCTGCTGCTCGTCGGCGCGGTGGTGTGTCTGTACGGCGGGGCGTTCGGGCTGCTCACGCTCTCCGCGGTGCGCAGCCGGCGACTAGCCGAGCAGCTGTTCGGCTTCGTGTTCCTGTCGCAGTTCCTGCTCGCGGGGGTGTTCAACCCCGTCGACTCGCTGCCGCCCTACCTCGAGGTCCTCTCCCGGATCGCGCCGATGACCTACGCCGTCGACCTGGTCCGCGCCGTCTTCTACGTCGGCAACCCCGACCGGCCCCGGGTCGTCGTCCACGGACTCGGCGTCGACCTGCCCGTCGTCAGCGCGCTGTTCGTCGTCTTCCTCGTCGTCGGCACGGCGTTGTTCGTCCGCAACGAGCGCAACCGGTAGACCCCACCCACTTCGCGGTGATCACGCAGTTCTGGTCTTGATCATGCAGTTCTGGCGTCGCGGCCCGCGGAATCGCTCGCGGCCCTGCTGGAGACGCCCCCGGCGGACGCGGTAGCGGCTGCGGCGGACGGGGAACTGTGAGGCTGCACCCTCGGGGGGCACGGGCAAGCCGAGCCGACGAGGTCGAAGGAGGCAGGGTGCTGCTGACCGTCATCGCCGACTACGGGGTGGGCGACCTGGCCTTCGCAGAGGTCCGGCAGCGGCTGGCGCGGCTGCTGCCCGAGGCCGAGATCTCGGCCCTGCCGGTGCCGCCGTTCGACACGGTCAGCGCCGGCTTCTGTCTCGCGCAGCTCGCCTTCGGGGACGGTCCTCCCGACCGCGTCCTGTACGTGAACGTGGCACCCCGTCAGGACGAGGACTCGCCCCGGGCCGACAACGCCGGCGAGCCGCTGGCGGCCGCGCGGCTCCCGTCGGGAGTTCTCGTGGTCGGCGTCGCCTCGGGGGCGAGCCTGTCGTTCCTCGCCGGCGAGGGCGTGGCGCTGCGGGCGGTCCGGACGCCGGCGGAGGGCTCGCAGTTCCGGTCCCGCGACGTCTTCCCCGACGCGGTCGCCGCCCTCGCCCGTGGGGAGGACGACCTGCTCGGGCCCGAGGTCGAGGTCCCGCCCCCACCCGTACGGTCGGTCGCGTACGTCGACGGCTACGGCAACCTCAAGACCAGCTGGTACGACCCGCCGGCCCCCGCGGGCAGCCGCGTACGAGTCCGCATCGGCGGCGAGGTCGTGGCGGCGACGGTCAGCGACGGAGTATTCACGGTGCCTGCCGGCGAGGTCGCGTTCGCGCCGGGCAGCTCTGGCTGGCGCCGGGCCGACGGCAGCAACCGGGTCTGCTACGAGCTGTTCGCCCGCGGCGCGAGTGCGGCGGCGCTCTTCGGCTCCCCAGCCGCCGGGACGCCGGTCGAGGTGGTCTGATGCCGGCGTCGAGACCGGGTCGTTCCGGGCCCAGGCAGGGTGGTCCTGCCAAGCTGTGAAGGCGACTGGGCTATCAAGGACGGGAGACGGTGGCGCAACCTGCTGACGACCTGCCCTCCGAGCTCCTGAAGCCGGAGATCGGCGCAAGCGGACCCGGGCTGCCACCCGGCGGGGTGCTGCCCCTCGACCCCACGCTGGCGCGGGTCCACGTCGCCCTCGCGGCGCGGGTGGCCGAGCGCACCCGGCTGCGGGAGGCGGGGGCCGACACAGCGGCGATCACCGACATCGCCGACACCCTCGCCGAGGTCCTGCACCTCTGCCTGGGACTGCTCGGCGCCCGTGGCGGTCTGCTGTCGCTGTACGACCCGGCGGCCGAGCGGCTGCTCGTCGTGGCCAGCGAGGGCGTCTCCGACGAGTACCTCGCCGGCGTCGCTCACCTCCCGGCAGCCACCGGCGCCTGGGGAGAGCTGCTGGCGACGCGCTCGCTCGTTATCGTCGAGGACACCGAGATCCATCCGGCGTACCCGCAGCTGGAGTCCCTGACCCGGCTGGGCGGCTACCGCGCCGTCTGCTCCCTGCCCCTGCAGACGTCTGCGAACGAGTTCGTGGGAGCGATCGACGCCTTCTACCCCAACCCCACCAGGCCGGACGTACAGCAGCTGGAGGCCGCGGCCGCCCACGCGCGGCAGGCCGGGGAGTTCGTGGCCCGCGCCCGGCTGCACGGGCAGGCGCTGGCCATCGCCCGGCGCGAGCAGGCGCGCAACGCCCAGCTCCGCAAGCTGGCCGCGGCCGCGCTCGCCCTCACCGGCGCCCGCGACCTCGACGAGGTGCTGCGCATCGTGACCGAGACGGCCCGCGACATCGTCGGCACCCACCAGGCCGTCACCAGTCGCCTCCCCATGGGCTGGAGCGACGCCACCACGTACGTGTCGCTGTCCGAGAAGTACGCGCAGTGGCGCTCGTACGACGTGGCGCCGAAGGGGCTCGGGGTCCTCAACTACGTCACCCGGGAGCAGCGCCCGCTGCGGCTGACACCCGAGGAGCTCGTCCGGCATCCCGACTGGCGGGGACTGTCGGACGCCCCCGGGCATCCGCCGCTGCTGGACTACCTGGCCGCACCCCTCATCGCCCGGGACGGCACCAACCTCGGGCTGATCCAGCTGTCGGACAAGGTCGACGGGTCGGCGTTCTCGGACGAGGACGAGGCCATCGTCGTGCAGCTCGCCCAGGCGGCGAGCGGGGCGATCGAGACCCTGGAGCTGCTGGAGCTGGAGCGAGCGCAGGGCGAGCGGGCGACCCGCGTCGGCAGCGTGGCCGCGGCTCTCGCCGAGGCAGCCGCACCGCGTGACGTCATCGAGGTGTTGACCAGCGAGGTGGTGACCATCCTCCGCGCCGCCGGCACGCTCGTCTCCCTGCTCGAGGGTGACCGGCTCGTCGCCGCCGGCTCGCGGGGCCTGAGCCCGGGACCGAGGCCCAGGTGGCGGTCGTGCCCCTCAGCGCACAGATCCCCCTGGCCGCCGCCGTCCGGGAGCGGCGCCCGGTGTTCCTCGAGTCCTGGGACGAGCTCTCGACGCACTACCCCGAGGCCCTGGAGCTGGCGAGCAGCGCCCAGCGCTCCCGCGCCATCCTCCCTCTCGTGGCCTCCGGCCGCGTCATCGGCGCATGGGCGGTGACGTTCTCCGACGAGAAACGCTCAGCCCCGACGAGCAGGCGGGGGCCTGCGCACTGGCCGCCGTCGCCGCTCAGGCGCTGGCCCGCGCCGGTCTCTACCAGGCTGCGCACGACATGGCGAGTGCGCTGCAGCGCGCCCTGCTGCCGCAGCAGCTCCCCGAGCTGGACTTCGCGACCGTGGCCGGCCGCTACCTGCCCGCCCGGCAGGACATGGAGGTGGGCGGGGACTGGTACGACGTCATCCCCTTGCCCGACGGCGACGTCGCGGTGGTCATCGGCGACGTGCAGGGTCACAGCACCGCGGCCGCCGCGGTCATGGGACAGGTGCGCAACACCCTGCGGGCGTACGCGCTGGAAGGCCATGCACCGGCAACCGTGGTGGGCCAGACGAACCGGCTGCTGTGCCAGCTCCAGACCTCGCTGTTCGCCACCTGCTGCTATGTGGCGCTGCACCCGGGCACGGGCACGGCCGACGTGGTCCGGGCGGGCCACCACCAGCCGATGCTGCTGCCCGGCACGGAGCCGCCCCGGTTCCTGGACGTCGCGGGCGGCCTGCCGCTGGGCATCGACGTGGAGGAGCTGTACCCGACGGCCGCCGTGTCGCTCCGCGCGGGTGACGTGCTCGCCCTCTACACCGACGGGCTCGTGGAGCCGCCCGGCGTCGCGGACGGCGCGGCGCGCCTGCTGGCCCATGCCGCGACGCTGCATACGAGGGGGGCGGACGGCGTCGCCGCCGCGCTGCTCGAGCTCACCGAGCAGGCCGAGGGCCAGCCCGACGACGTGGCCCTGCTCGTCCTGAACTTCACCGGCCGGGACGCCCTCCGCACAGGGCGGGTGGCCGATCTCGAGCTTCCCGCGGCGCCGAGCAGCCCGGGGAGCCGCCCGGTCCTGGCTGCGGCAGGTGCTGTGCGACTGGGAGCTGACCCCTGTCGTCGACGTCGGCGAGTTGCTGCTCAGCGAGGTCATCACCAACGCTGTGACCCACGGGGAGGGTGCTGTGGGTGTGCGCCTGCGCGAGGTGGACTCCCGGCTGCGGGTCGAGGTGACCGACGGTAGCAGTCGCCGTCCCGTGCGCCGCGAGATCGACGGCGAGGTCACCTCGGGGCGCGGACTCGTCCTCCTCGACGCCCTCGCCAGCGACTGGGGAGTCGAGCCCCGCGGCGACAGCAAGTGCGTCTGGTTCGACCTGGACACCTCGGGCTGACCCGGTCGCATGTCGGCCCTAGGCCCTCGCCCGGCTGGACGCGCACAGACGGGGTGTTCTGCGCACGGCGACGACGGGTACGTAAGCCGCGACGCGGGGAGGACGCCATGCCCACGGTGCAGGGGAGCGCGGTGCAGCGGCTGGCGGCACGGACGCGGGCACGGCGGGGCGAGCCGGTGGGGACGCTGCGCGTCGTCGACGCCAACCCGCTGAACTGGCTCTACATCACCTACAACACGGTGGAGGAGCTGGTCCGGGTCACCAGGTCGGGCAAGATCCGGCCGGCCGCGATGCGCCGCTACTCCTGGGTCGACGAGCGCACCCTTGACGTGCACGTGCGCCGCGACGAGCGCTTCTCCGACGGGTCCCCGCTCACCGCGGGATCAGTGAAGCGCGGCTTCGACGAGCAGGTGCGCTGGGTGGCGCCGCACCCGCCGGGAACGCAGTTCAACATCGACCGCCGCACCCGCTGCGAGGTGCGCGGTCCGCGCACCGTCCGGTTCAGCCTGCCCGAGCCCGACGGACTCGTGCTCGGCAAGCTGCGCGCGACGCACGTCATGAGCGAGCGTTTCTGGCGCGATCTCGGCTTCGGCTACGCCCGCGACTCGAGCGGCGAGGGCCACTGGTGAGTGATCGACGCACCGGGCCCGTGGGGCTCCGGACCGTTCGTCCTCGCTGAGGGCTCCTCCTCGCTCGACACCGAGCAGGCGGTGACCAGCCGCGACCCGTTCGCGTGCACCTGGCTGCAGCATGAGGACCGCACGCCGGTCGTGCGGCTCGTCGCCAACCCCCACTACTGGGACAAGGGCCGCGGGCCGCACGTCCGCGAGGTCGTCTTCCGCAACGACCTGACCCGCGAGGCGGCACTCGAGCTGGTCTGCACGACCGAGGGCGAAGTCGACCTGGTCACCGAGGTGCCGCACGCGGCCGCGACCCGGGTCGAGCGCTCCCCGTACGCCCGGCTCGTCGCCGTCTCCCCCGTACGAGCACTCGCCGGCGTGCTGAACCGCGACGCCGAGGGCCTGCCGCTGCACGACCGCCGCGCCCGGCAGGCGCTCAACCTCGCCGTCGACCGCGCCACCCTGGTGCGCGAGGGCTTCGCGGGCCGCGCCCGGCCGCTCGCCGGGCTGACCCCACCGACGCGGCTCACCGCCCTGCACCGCGCACCGGAGCGGCTGCGGCCGTACCCGTACGACCCGGCGCGGGCAGCGGCGCTCTGGCGGGAGGCGACCAGCGGTCGTACCCGCCCGCTGCAGCTGGCGGCGATGCAGGACTGGGAGGCAGCCGCGCACCGCGTCGCGGGGGACCTGCACGAGGTCCTCGGCATCGACGTCGAGGTGCGCGTGCTGCGCGGCGAGGAGCAGCTCGAGGCGCGCCGCCGGCTGGCGGAGAAGTCCGGGCCGCAGGGCTGGGACGTCCTGCTGCTCGAGCAGGGGTCGCAGGCCGCCGACACCCCGCCGCTGGAGCTGCACCGCGCCTTTGTGGGGCGGACGGGCGAGTTCCGCGCCGGCCCGGTGCTGCCCGAGTTCGAGCGGCTCTACGCCGACCTGGTGCGCCAGCGCTCCCAAGTGCGCCAGGTGCTGGCGTCCAACCGCATCGACCGCTACGTCAGCCGGGAGGCGCTCGCGCTGTTCCTGTGCGCGCCGCAGGTCCTCTACGCGGTCAACCGGCACGTCGACTTCGTGCCGTACGCCACGACCTTCGAGCTTGCGGACACCAGGGTGAGCCGGCACCACTGGTCCCGACGGTAGATCCCTGCCAGTTCCCCGGCATCCGGTACCACGACTGGTACCGTCGAGACGTGGCCATGAACCTGCGGTTGGGACGAGAAGCCGAGGCAGCGCTGCGCGCCGAAGCGGCTCGGACGGGACGTTCTCAGCAGGAGCTTCTTCGCGAGGCGGTCGCTCGCTATCTCGGTCTGACCCGTGACGACGCTCCGCGGACCGAGACGGAAAGGTTGATCGCAACCCGGGGCGTCCTTCCTGCCCGCACTTCGTACCGTCAGCTCGACGACCTCGTCCGGCTCCCACGAAGCATCAGCACGGCCGATCTCCTCGATCGTGAGGACCGCGCCTGACGTGCGCGTGTACGTCGACAGCAGCGCCCTGCTCAAGCGCGTGTTTGCGGAGGACGAGTCCCGGGCGCTGAACGCCGCCCTGACGAAGTACGTACGTGTGGACGCTGCACTGGTGACGTCGTCACTGGCATGGGTGGAAGTCACGAGGGCCGTCCGAGCCCACGCGGCCGCCGCAGGCGCACCGGTCGACGTGGACGAATTGGCCGATATCGCCCTGTCGGGCGTCCTGGAAAAGCCCGTCAGCGCCGAGGTGATCGCACTGGCCCGCAGGCTCGGTCCTCCCGTTCTCCGCAGCCTCGACGCCCTCCACCTGGCTACCGCTCTCCTCGTCGACGCGAACGTGCTCGTCGCGTACGACCTCCGGTTGCTCGCGGCAACTGCGGAGCACGGCATCCCGGCCCTCTCACCAGGTGTCAAGGGTTGACAGCTCTCCGCCCCCGCGGCGAAGCTCGGCCCCTTCCGCTGCTGTTGCGCCCCCGCGACGAGAGGCGACCATGAGACTGCACGTCCTCGACTGCGGCGCGATGAGCTGCGACCTCACCTGGCTGCTGCTCAAGCCGGGACGCAGCATCCGCCCACGCGCTCAACGCGACAAGCCGGTGGAGTGGTACTCGTGCACCAGCCACGCCGTGCTCGTCGAGACCCCGGAGGGCAAGCTGCTGTGGGACACGAGCTGCCCCCGCGACTGGGAGACCCGCTGGATCCCGACCGGGCTGCAGGAGTTCTTCCCGTACGACCAGGTGACCGAGGAGCAGTACCTCGACTCGCGGCTCAAGCAACTCGGCGTCGTCGCCGGTGAGCTCGACTACGTCGTGCTCTCCCACCTGCACTTCGACCATGCCGGCAACGTCCGCAGCTTCGTCGACACCGGTCCGCGGCTGGTCTGCAACGACAAGGAGAGGGAGTTCGCCCTCACCTACGAGGGCGAGTTCAACGGCGCGCACCTCAAGGCCGACTACGAGGGCATCGACTTCGAGACGGTCTCCGGTGACACCGAGATCCTGCCCGGGGTGACGCTGATCGAGACGCCGGGTCACACCAAGGGCACGATGGCGATGAAGGTCGACCTCCCCGACACCGGCTCGATGATCTTCACGTCAGACGCCATCTACCTGGGCGACTCGTACGGCCCCCCGGCGACGCCGGCGGCGATCGTCAACGACCTCACCGCCTGGTACGCCTCGGTGGAGAAGATCCGGACGATCGCCGAGCAGTCCGACGCCACCGTCATCTTCGGCCACGACGCCGAGCAGCTGCGCTCGATGCGGCTCGCGCCCAACGGCCACTACTCGTGAAGGGCCTGCGGTGACCGAGACCACGACGACCACGACGACCGAGTCGGAGAGCGTCTTCACCTACGGCTCCCCGAACCTGAAGTTCGGGCCCGGCGCGGCTGACGAGATCGGCTTCGACCTCGCCCAGCTCGGCGCGCGGCGCGTCCTGGTGGTGACCGACGCGGGGCTCGCGGCCACCGGCTGGCCGCAGCGCGTCGCCGACGCGATGGGCGCCTTCGGCGTCACCGCCGAGGTGTACGACGGCGTGCACGTCGAGCCGACCGACGTCAGCCTGCAGCAGGCGATCGACGCCGCGCGGGCCAGCGGGCCGTGGGACGCCTACGTCGCCGTCGGTGGCGGCTCGAGCATCGACACGGCCAAGGCCATCAACCTGCTCACCACCAATCCCGGTGAGCTGATGGACTACATCAACAAGCCGCTCGGGCAGGGCAAGGCGCCCAGCTCACCTCTGAGGCCGCTCGTGGCGGTGCCGACGACCACGGGCACGGGCGCGGAGAGCACCACGATCCGCGTGCTCGACGTGCTGGCGCTGAAGGTGAAGACGGGCATCAGCCACGCCCCACCCTCGCCGTGGTCGACCCGCGCCTGGCGCGCACCCAGCCGCCGCTGGTCACCGCGTCCTCGGGGATGGACATCCTGTGCCACGCGCTGGAGAGCTACACGGCCAAGCCCTACACCGCGTTCGCCCGCAAGACCGCCGACCAGCGGGTGCCCTACAACGGGGCGAACCCGGTCGCCGACATGTGGTCGGAGAAGGCCCTGCAGCTGCTCGCGACCTCGTTCCGTACGGCGGTGCACAACGGCGACGACGCGGACGCGCGGATGAACATGGCGATGGCCGCGACCTTCGCCGGCATGGGCTTCGGTAACGCCGGGGTGCACATCCCGCACGCCAACGCCTATCCGATCGCGGGCCGCGTGAAGGAGTACCACCCGCGCGGCTATCCCGGTGACGAGCCGATCGTGCCGCACGGCATGTCGGTGTCCCTGACCGCGCCCGAGGCGTTCCGCTTCACCTTCGAGGCCGCGCCGGAGCGGCATCTGCGGGCGGCGCAGCTGCTCGCGCCGCACGAGGAGCGCCCAGACGACCCCGCCGAGCGCCTGCCGGCCGCGCTGATGTCGCTGATGCGTGACATCGGCATCCCCAACGGCATCGGCGGCGTCGGCTACGAGGAGAGCGACGTCGACGACCTGGTCGGCGGCACGATGAAGCAGCAGCGCCTGCTCGCGGTCGCTCCTCGCCCGGTCACCGAGGACGACGTTGCGGGCATCTTCGTCCGCTCGCTCGACCTCTGGTAGGCGCCGTGGCGATCTACGACCTGCGCTGCGACGCCGGACACGGCTTCGAGGTCATCCAGTCGTTCGCCGCCGCGCTGCCGCCCTGCCCCGAATGCGGCGCGGAGACCGCGAAGGTGCCGTCGAGCTTCGCCGTCGGCGGGCGGGCAGCTGCCGGCCTGCCGCCCACCCCGGAGCGGATGCCGCAGACCTGGCGCGGCACGTATGACGGCAACCGCGAGTACGTCGCGTCGCTGCGCCGCACGGCCGAGGCCCGCCAGCGGCTCGAGGAGCGCCACCCCGAGCTGGCCGGTGACCGCCGCCCGATCGTGGCCCACGAGGGCCGGTACGCCGCCGCGCCCCTGCGCGCCGGCGATCCCGGCGCGGGCGCCGATGCCTGACGGGGCCCTACCCACGCCCGAGCAGCTGGCGGCACTGCTCCGCCCGCGCCTCACCGGCGTCGTCGACGTCGACACCCGCCGGCGGGCGGAGTACTCCACCGACGCCTCGAACTACCGCGTCGTCCCGACCGCGGTCGCCTTTCCCCGCTCGGTCGACGACGTGCTCGCCGCGCTCGAGGTGTGCCGCGAGCACGGCGTGCCGCTGACGATGCGCGGCGGTGGCACCTCGGTGGCCGGCAACGCGGTCGGCACCGGGCTCGTCCTCGACACGAGCCGCCACCTCGCCGGCGTGTGGTCGGTCGACCCGGAGGCTCGTACGGCCGTCGTCGAGCCTGGCGCCGTGCTCGACGACCTGCAGCGCGCCGCCGCGCCGTACGGGCTGCGCTTCGGGCCCGACCCGTCGACGCACGCGCGCTGCACGCTCGGCGGGATGATCGCGAACAACGCGTGCGGCCCGCACGCGCTCTCCGCCGGGCGCACGGTCGACCAGGTGCTCGGCCTGGACGTGGTGACCGGCACCGGGCAGCGGTTGGCCGCCGGGCCGGGCACGACCGCGGCGGTGCCCGGGGTCGAGGAGCTGGTGGCCCGCTCGCTCGCGACCATCCGCACCGAGTTCGCCACGTTCGGCCGGCAGGCCTCCGGCTACGCGCTCGAGCACCTGCCGCCCGAGCGCGGCCGCGACCTCGCGAAGGCGCTGGTGGGCAGCGAGGGCACGTGCGCGGTCGTGCTCGGCGCCACGCTGCGGCTGGTCGAGGCGCCCGCGGCCACCGCGCTCGCCGTGCTCGGCTACGCCGACCTGGCC
>JALYMT010000368.1 GCA_030773555.1 Actinomycetota bacterium
TACGGCGGTGGGTTATGAGACGTCATCTCGTGGACACGGATCTTGAGAGGGCGCCACCGAGCGGCGCTGTGCTGTCCGGCGGGGCGGCGAGCAGCGCGTCCGAGCAGCACCGCGGTGAAGCCGTAGCCTGCGCCCGCGGTCCCGCCGCCGCGCGTGCGCGGTCATTCGCTGCTTCCTTTGGCCCGGCTTGCCAGGAGCGCTGGACCCTACCGGTGCAACCATGGTTGCATAGAGGCTGTGGTGGCAGAGCCGGAGAGGCCGGGGGAGTGGGTGCTGCTGACCTACCGGCTGCCCCGGGAGCCGTCGACGCCGCGCAGCGCGGTGTGGCGCAAGCTGCGCCGCCTCGGGGTGGTCCAGGTGTCCGACGGTCTGGTCGCGTTGCCGGCGGACGCGCGTACCCGGGAGCAGCTGGAGTGGATCGCCGGAGAGGTGCGCGAGGCCGCGGGCGCCGCTGGGGTGTGGCTGGCCCGCCCGGCCACCCTCGGTCAGGAACGCGAGCTCGCCGCGGCGATGGCCGCGGCCCGGGCGGAGGAGTACGCGACGGTGCGTGCGCAGGCCGAGGCGGCCCGGGCCCTGCCGGAGGGGGAGCGGGAGCGGGCGGTGGCCCGGCTGCGCGCCGAGCTGCGCCGCGTCGGCCGCCGCGACTTCTTTCCTCCAGCGGAGCGGGAGGCCGCCGTCGCCGCGGTGGCGGACCTGGCCAGCGGCACGCCCGCGGCTGGACCCGTCACGGCTGCCCCGGCCGCCAGCGCCCCGGCCGGCAGCGCCCTGACCGAAGCCTCGGCAGCGATGGGTGGCCGGCGGTGAGGTGGGCAACCCGGCAGGGCGTGCACATCGACCGGGCCGGGTGCGCGTGGCTGATCCGCCGCTTTCTCGACCCGCACGCGGCGTTCGTCTTCGTCGCCGACCCGGCCGAGGTGCCCGCGGATGCGACCCCGTTCGACATGCCCGGCGTCGAGTTGTCCCATCACGGCTCGGACTGCACCTTCGAGACGCTGCTGCGCCGCCACGAGCTCACCGACCCGGTGCTGTGGCGCCTTGCCGAGATCGTGCATGAGGCCGACGTCGACGACGGCCGCTACGACGCCCCCGAAGCCCCGGGCTTCGACCTGGCCCTGCGCGGGCTGTCCATGGTGGAGACCGACGAGCGGGTCCTGGCGCTGACCGGGCCGCTGTTCGACGGGGCGTATGAGTTCCTCCGCCGCCAGCTGCTGCTCGGAAGGGAACCCGCATGACCCCCGAGGAGGGGTCCCTTCCCGGCGAGCACACTGCGGCCCCGGCGCAGACGGCAGCGGCCCAGCGGCCCGGCGGGAAAGACGTGGTGCCGTTCGAGGAGGCGGTGCGGGCGTGGTTCGCGATCTCGCTGCAGACCTTCGGCGGCCCAGCCGGGCAGATCGCGGTCATGCAGCGCGCCCTGGTGGAGGAGCGGCGCTGGATCGGGCAGCGCCGCTTTCTGCACGCGTTGAGCTACTGCACCCTGCTGCCCGGCCCGGAGGCTCAGCAACTCGCGATCTACGTGGGTTGGCTGCTCAACGGCCTGCGCGGCGGCCTGGTCGCCGGCGTGCTGTTCGTCCTGCCCGGCCTGGTGGCGCTGCTGGCGCTATCCGCGCTCTACGTCGGCGCCGGGGACTCCACGGTCGTGACCGCGCTGTTCGCCGGGCTGGCCCCCGCCGTGCTGGCCATCGTCGCCCAGGCCGTGGTCCGGGTCGGCGGCCGGGCCCTCGGGCACCCCGCTCTGGTCGCGTTCGCGGGAGCCGCGTTCCTGGCCCTGTCGGTCTTCGGGGTGCCCTTCCCCCTGGTGATCGCCGCCGCCGCCGCGGCCGGCTGGGCGCTGGGACGCTGGGCGCCGCACACCATGCGCACCGCCGGCGGGCACGGCGGCAAGCAGACCGAGGGGCCCGCGCCGCTCATTCCCGACGACGCGCTGCACACCGAGCGGCCCAGCCACGCTCACGCCGCCACGGTCCTCGCGCTGGGGCTGCTGGCCTGGGGGGTGCCCGTGGCCGCGGTGGCCGCGCTGACCGGAACGGGCAGCGTGTTCACCGAACAGAGCCTGTTCTTCTCCGGCGCGGCGCTGGTCACGTTCGGCGGGGCATACGCCGTGCTCGCCTACGTCGCCCAGCAGGCCGTGCAGGTCTACGGCTGGCTCGCCCCAGGTGAGATGGTCCGCGGCCTCGCGCTGGCCGAGACCACCCCCGGGCCGCTGATCATGGTGGTGCAGTTCGTCGCGTTCCTCGGCGCCCATCGCGACCCCGGCACCCTCGATCCCTGGGTCGCCGCCGTCCTCGCCGCCCTGCTCACCACCTGGGTGACGTTCGTGCCCTGCTTCGTGTTCATCTTCCTCGGCGCCCCCTACGTCGAGCGCCTGCGCGGCAACAAGACGCTCTCCGCGGCGCTCGCCGGCATCACCGCCGCCGTCGTCGGGGTCATCGCCAACCTCGCCGTCTACTTCGCCCTGCACACCCTCTTCGCCCACACCACCACGCTCGCGTGGGGGCCGGGCCGGCTCGAGCTGCCCGACCTGGCCAGCCTGCGACCCGCCGCGTTGGCGATCGCCGTCGCCGCTGCGGTCCTGCTGTTCCGCCTCAAGTGGTCCGTGCTGCGCACCCTCGCGGTCTGCGCGGCGCTCGGCCTCGCCACCGCCCTGCTGCCC
>JALYMT010000369.1 GCA_030773555.1 Actinomycetota bacterium
CGCCACACCCGCTACGACAAGCACGCCACCATCTACCGCGGCGGGCCGTCATTGCCGCACTCCTGCTCGGGCTACATAGTTGAGTGACGCGTCCTAGCCCAGCAGGGGCTCATCGAGCGCGACACCCGGCAGCGGCCCCTCATCAACCGGCTGGTACCGGCGGGCCGAGCGGCCTCATTGTCGCCCCGCGCGGTCGGGCCCGAACCGACGCCACGCCCGGCACCGACGGCCAATGCCTCAGGTTCCCGACTGGTTCTGGGAGGGCAACGTGCAGAGCGCCCTGCTCACTCACCTCGTCGGCCAGGGCTGGCGCGTGCTCCGGGTTGCCGACACGGCGATGCGGGAGCGGGGTACCGACATCGTGGTCGAACGCGACGGCCAGAGGCTGCACGTGGAGGTCAAGGGGTGGCCGTCCACGTCGTACGCGGACCCGGCTCGGGCCGGAGAGCAGAAGCGGACGCTCCCCACAGTGCAAGCCGGTACCTACTTCGGGGGGGCCGTCCTCAGCGCCATGCAGTTGCACGACAAGTGCCCGGGCGACCAGGTGGCGCTGGGGTTCCCCGCTATGGACCGGTACCGGGCGCTGCACGCCAGCGTGGCCGACTCCCTGCGCACCCTGCGTATCCAGGTGCTGTTCGTGGACGAGGAGGGACACGTCGCCGCGCACCCCTGACGAGTTACCCGTCCGTGGCCCGGCATCCCGCGCCGCTCCCCGGCGCCGGGCGCCGCCAGCAACGCGCCAGCAACCCTGAAGTGCATCGGCGGACGACCACGGACGCCCGGGCCGCTCGGACAGCCGCGCTCACGCTCGACGGGACGCTGGCGGACAGGCGCGGACGGACGATCGGCGCATTTCAAGACCGCCGCCATCGGCCACTAGGCGAGCCCTCCTGACCTGCGGTTTCTCCCGTCACGAGCCAACGTGCCCGGCCCCGTGGCCCGCCAGAGATCCGCAGTCTTGGCGCTCGGCCCGTGTAAGGCGTACGCCACCTTCAGTCTTCCACGTGGTTCCCGGCTGGTCGCGGTGGGCGAGGATCGTGCGGATCGGCTTGGTGAGGTTGACGTACAGGTGTGCGCGGTCACCACCGCCGGGCTCGCCTTCGTCGTGAGCCTGATCGCGCTCACGTTCGCGTTCGGCGCTGTCTTCGACAATCGTGCGCTCGGGTTCGGCCCTGCCATCGCCGCCGCTGCCGGCGTTGCCGCTGCCGGCTACTTCGACGCCGGCGGGCGCAGGTAGTCCACCCCATCGCCGGAGCGCTCGAGCCCCCCATCACGAGTACGCGCTTCGGCGTAGGCGGCTCGCTTTTCTCGTGAACGGCTCTTGCCGAGCGTGACCGACGGGCCCACGCTGTCGTTTGACCGGTCACGACCTCCCATCGGACGAGCGCGGAGCGTGTGATGACTTCAGTCGAATCGCAGACCACCGACGTCATGCCCCAGCAGGAGACGGCCGGGCGCACCCCGCCGCCTTCGACGACGACGGCGACGACAACGACAGCGACGGCGAGCCCGCGCGGTGAGCTGGCCCGTCGGAGGTCGCGGTCCGCGGCCACGGCGACGTGGTGCGCGGTCTGCAGCAGGTGCCGGAGTCACGGCTGGCGCAGGGCCGCTTCGGCCGCATGTTCCGCACCCTGCCGCCGCTGTCGCTCAGCGAGGCCTCGGTGCGCGCGATCGCGGTGCGCATGGCCGAGCGCGACACGGCCGGTGCGTCGCAGGACAACCCCGACATCCCCGCGGGCTACACCTATCTCGGCCAGTTCCTCGACCACGACCTGACCTTCGATCCCGCCTCCAGCCTCGAGCGGCAGAACGACCCGAACGCGCTGACCAACTTCCGCACCCCCCGCTTCGACCTGGACTCGGTGTACGGCCGGGGGCCGGCGGACCAGCCGTACCTCTACTCCGACACCCGGCCCGACCGGTTCCTGATCGACAAGCGCGACGACGTACGCGACCTCCCCCGCAACTCGCAGGGCCGCGCGTTGATCGGCGACCCTCGCAACGACGAGAACGTCTTCGTCTCCCAGGTGCACCTCACGCTGCTGCGCTTCCACAACGCGGTCGTACGCGGTCTCGACCGGTTCCCGGCCGCGAAGCCCCGACCGGGGAGAGCACCTTCGTCGCCGCGCAGCGCGTCGTGCGCTGGCACTATCAGTGGATGCTGGTGCACGACTTCCTGCGGCGCGTGGTGGGCCGCGAGCTGCTCGACAGCGTCCTGGTCCGCGAGCCGCTCGTCCCCCGGCGGCGCGCCCGTCGAGCAGGTGCGGCGACGGTTCTTCTCCTGGAAGAACGAGCCGTTCATGCTGGTGGAGTTCTCCGTCGCCGCCTACCGGTTCGGGCACTCCATGGTCCGCGCCGTCTACGACCTGAACTCGACGGTGACCGGGCTGCCCATCTTTCCGCAGGAGCCGATCCGGCAGGCCGACCCGCTCAGCCACCTCGGCGGCTTCCGCCCCCTCCCGGCGTCCTGGCAGGTGGAGTGGCGGCGCTTCTTCGAGGTGGGCAAGCGGATCCCCGAGATGCAGCTCACCCGGGTGATCAACACCAAGATCGCACCGCCCCTGCTGGACCTGCCACCCGAGGTGGCAGCCGGAATCACCTCGCTCGCCGAGCGCAGCCTGCTCCGCGGCGTACGGCTGGGGCTGCCGTCGGGCCAGGACGTGGCCCGCGCGATGGGCGTGGCACCGCTCGCCGACGACGACGTCGACCTGCCCGTGCCGGGGCCGGCGCCGCTGTGGTGGTACGTGCTGCGCGAGGCCAAGGTGCTCAGCAAGGGCCGCCACCTCGGACCGGTCGGCGGGCGCATCGTGGCCGAGGTCTTCCTCGGACTGCTCGAGGCCGACCCGTCGTCCTACCTCAAGGCGGAGCCGGGCTGGCAGCCGTTCCTGCCGGCCGCCACGAAGGGGGACTTCGCGATGGGCGACCTCATCTCCTTCGCCGACTTCAGGCTGGCCACCGGCTGAACCGGCCGCTCAGACGGCCGCGACCGTACGGGGGCGGGGCGGGCGCAGCACGAGGGCCACGCCGGCGGCGGTGACCGCGATGCCGAGCAGGGACACCGGCGGCAGCGCCTCGCCGAACAGCAGGTAGGCCTCGACGGCGGTGACGGGCGGCACCAGGTAGAGCAGGCTCGACACCGCCCCGGCGCTGCCGCGGCGCAGGAGGACGAGCAGGAGCAGCACCGCCCCCAGCGAGAGCACGACGACCAGCCAGACCAGCGCCCCCACGAACCGCGGCGTCCAGGAGATCGCCCAGGTCTCGGTCAGCGCCGCGGCCGCCAGCAGCACGAGGGCAGCCGCGGCGTACTGCACCGCCGTGCCGCTCAGCAGCGGCACCCGGTCGCCGTGGCGCTTCTGGTACAGCGTCCCGACCGTGCCCGCGGCGAGCGCGAGGAAGCAGGTGACGACGCCTGTCCGCGGCAAGCCTCCCGGATCGCCCGCCGCGGCGGCCACCCCCGGGGCCAGGACGAGCGCGACGCCGGCGACGCCGAGGGCGAAGCCGAGCCACTGCGTGCCCACGAGTCGCTCCCCGAGCAGCCGGTTGGCCAGGGCAGCGGTGAGCACCGGCTGCAGGCTGGTCACCACCGCCGCCACGCTCGCCGGCATCCCCCGGTCGATCGCGAAGAAGACCCCGCCGAGGTAGCAGGCGTGCAGCAGCACCCCGGCGACCGCCGCCGCGCGGTACTGCGACCCCGCGGGCGCCGCCGAGCGGGTGAGCGCGGCCAGCATGCCGAGCAGGGCGCCGGCGATGACCAGCCGCAGCGCGAGGAACGTGAACGGCTCAGCGTACGGCAGGCCGTACTTGGCGCCGACGAAACCGGTGCTCCACAGCAGCACAAACAGCGCCGGGGCAGCGGCGGCCCGACCCGTACGGCTCGTCGACATGAGGCTCCGGACGTTACCGCTCGTCGCGCCACTGCTCTTTCCCGAGCGCCGTTGCCGAGCGACTCCACTCCGAGTGGATAGTTCCACGCCCCGTGGAGTTGCTCGGCAGCAGAGCCCGGGAAATTGCGGTTGGCCACCGGGCTCGCCGGCAATCCTCCCGTGCCGGGGGTGTAGGCCGTTCGAGGGCAGCCGCTCAAGTGCCCAGGGCGGGATCTCGACGGTACGGGGGACGTCTGTCGGGTCCGCAGGGCGCGGCCTTGGGCTACGGGGGAGGCGGAACGTGCCGGAGATCCCGTCGGAGGCCGCCCTCCTCGACGCGGTGGCCACCCTGGTCGCCGCGCCGGACGAGTACGGCGTCCTGGAGCGCACCGCCGACCTGGCGCAGCAGATGAGCGCGGCCGACTACAGCGCGGCCGTCGCCCTCGACTCGGCGGGGATCCGCCTGCTCGTGCACCGCGGCATGACCGACGCTCAGGTCAGCACTCTCCCGCACCCACCGCAGGGGCTGGGCGTGCTCGAGGCCGTGCTGATCGAAGCCGTCCCGCTGCGACTGGAGCGCTTGCAAGACCACCCCGCGTCGGTGGGCTTCCCCTCCGACCACGTGCCGATGGCCGCCTTCCTGGGGGTGCCGCTGCTGCGCGAGGGCGAGGTTATCGGCGCGATCTACCTGACCCGCTCGCCCGACTCGGGCACGTTCACCCAGGCCCACCAGGACAGCGTCACCGCCCTGGGCCGTCTCGCCGGTCAGGCCCTCGTCGCGGCCCGTGCGGTGGCGGCCGCATCCCGGCACTCCGACGTCATCGAGGCCGCCCTGCAGCTGAGTGGCGTCTCCCCGGAGCTCACCCCGCAGGCGGCACTCGACAACCTGCTCGTCGCGGCGCAGGCGGGCCTCGGGATGGAGTTCGCGTTCGTCTCCCGCCTGTCGGGCGACGAGCAGACCTTCACCCACGTGTCCGGACCCGAGTGCTTCCCGCTGACCGCCGGCACCACGGGCGAGGCCAGCGGCGGCTACTGCGCGGCGATGGTCGAGGGCGAGCTGCCCAACGTCCTCCCCGACGCGCGCCGCGACCTCCGTACGGCGGCGATGCCGGTCACGGCGGAGCTCGGCGTGGGGGCGTACGCCGGCGTGCCCATCCACCTGTCCGACGGCCGGCTCTACGGCACCCTGTGCTGCCTGTCCCCGGACCCGCAGCACGGGCTCGGGGAGCGCGACGTGGCCTTCCTGCGGGTGCTCGCCCAGCTCGCCGCCAGCCAGCTGGAGCGTCTGGAGCGGGCGGAGGCCGTCCAGCGGGAGGTGCGGCAGCGCCTGGAGGCCGCCCTCGAGGGCGGCATCACCATCGTCACCCAGCCCGTCGTCGACCTGCGCTCCGGCGTGGTACTGGGGCAGGAGGCGCTGTCGCGCTTCGCCGTCCCGCCGCAGCGGGGACCCGACGAGTGGTTCGCCGAGGCGGCGGAGGCGGGCCTGGGCGTGGAGCTCGAGCTGGCCGCGGTGCGGGCCGCCCTGGCCCAGCTCCCCCGGCTGCCGAAGGCACAGTTCCTCGCGGTCAACCTCTCGCCGGAGTACCTGACCCGACCCGAGACCCTCGCCACACTGGCCGCCGCGCCACTCGACCGGATCGTCGTGGAGATCACCGAGCACGCGCCCGTCCGCGACTACGGCCCTGCACGCCGCGCTCGCCCCCCTGCGTTCCCGGGGGCTGCGCCTCGCGGTGGACGACGCAGGCGCCGGCTACGCCAGCCTGCACCACATCGTGCGGCTCGACCCCGCCCTGATCAAACTCGACCGCGGCCTCACCGCCACCATCCCCACCGACCCGGCCGGCGCCGCGCTCGTCGCCGCCCTGCTGGACTTCGCCCGCGACCGCGGGGCGCGCCTGCTCGCCGAGGGCATCGAGACGGAGGACC
>JALYMT010000370.1 GCA_030773555.1 Actinomycetota bacterium
GGCTCGGGCGAGATTCGCCGTCGCGGAATACATCGAGGTCTTCTACAATCGCCAGCGCCTGCATTCCACACTTGGCTACCGAACGCCAATCGAGGCCCTTACCGACTACCGCGCCGCGGCAACCGCCACAGCCTGATCAACCCGAGAACCTGTCCAGGATCCTTGACACAGCCCACGCGCCCACCAATACGACCACCGCGGACTTGTGAGCCATCTGGTCAGCGATCCAGCGCTTGATAGCTGCATCGCCTTGGCGCTTGACCTGTTCCCACTTCTGTGGTTGAGGAGCGGCTGGCCCTCTAGTGCACCCATGTTGATGACCTGCTGTACCCGCCAGGCGTCTCGGTCGTAGTGAAAACTGAAGAACACTGACTTCGCCATTGCATTCCTTCCTAGCGCTGGCGGCCGCTCAACACTCAAGGCCGCCCGCCTGACCCGAGTCTAAGGTTCGGTACCGACACGGCCGGCGAGACGTGCGAGCCGCGTGGCGCGCACGGGGCTGGACATCGCCGTCCCGCCGCCGACCCCGCCACCGAGCATCCGCGGCCCTCCACGCCGCGTCAATGGCGCCTACGGCGTCGGCACGCGATGGCTGCGCCACCCTTGACCCGGCGCTCCGACCCGCTCCCTGCTCCGCTATCGGGTCGGCGGCTTACCGTGGCCGTCCACAGCGGCGTGCCTCCGCATGCGGCTCGCAGCGGCGGTCGTGCCCGTCGCGTGCCCGTTGGTTGAGTCACTTACGGTTCTGAGCGGTACCGCACAGACACCTCCATACGCGTGCGACGTGCGAGGACGTCCCAGACCGTCCACCCGCAACCACCATTGATCGTTCTTCCAAGCTGGTCATGCCGGTTCGATCCTGGTCACCCGCTCATCGCGCCGTCGGCGGTCGTTATCATCCGCGACGAGGTTCTGCCGCTGCTGCTCGAGGCCTGCCCGTCCTTCCGCGAGCAATGGGCGACGTCGGAGCGCGAGAACGAGGACCAGGACACCGGCGGGCGTCTGGGCGTGCAGCGCCAGGGGAGCGCCATCGAGCTGGCCTCCGCCCTTTTAGCGGCTGCTGACCGGGCCACGCTGCCGTGCGAGAGCTGGCGGTCATCGGTCACCTCGCAAGGCGCCCACTTGTCCGGTGCTGATCGCTAGCTGAGCACCACCTCGAGCGTGGCGCCCGGGGCGGATTGCCGGTCTCCAGCCGGGCCGCCCCGGGTCGGGCGGCGGCGGGGAGTTCCACTGGGGTCGACCGATGAGTCGGCGGGTTCGGGTCGGTCTGACAATCGACATCGAATCGTCGAGGAGGCGGACGTGGACGAGCAGTTCACCGCGACCCTGCAGAAGAGCCCCGCCACGGGCGGCTGGACCTACGTCGTCATGCCCGGGTCCGCCGAGTACTTCGGCACCCGCGGGCTGGTCAAGGTGCGCGGCACCATCGACGGTCACCCGTTCCGCAGCGCTCTGATGGCGTTGGGCGACGGCACCCACAAGCTGCCGGTGGCAGCCGCGCTGCGCAAGACCATCGGCAAGGAGGCCGGCGAGCCGGTTCACGTCCGCCTGCTCGAGCGCCTCGGGCAAGGCGGCGGCGAGCAGGAGGCGTCGTGACGGCCCTGGACGTACGCGCCGTCGGCCTCTCCGGTGCAGCCGCCGTGCTCGCGAGCGTCGCCTGGTACACCGCGTTCGGCAAGCAGCTCGCCCGCTACGACGAGGTCTACGCCGAGAGCGCGCGGCCGCCCGCCTGGGTCATGCCCGTCGAGCTGGCGCGCAGCACCGCGGTCGCCGCAGCCGTGGCCGTCCTCGCCGACCGGACCCGGGTGACGGGCCCGGCAGAGGCCGCGAGGCTCGGGCTGGGGCTGTGGGGCGCCTTTCCGGTCGTCCTGCTCACGGGGTCCGTCGTGCACGAGAAGGTGGCGTGGCAACAAGCCGCTATCCACGGCGGCGACTGGCTAGTGAAGCTGCTGCTCGTCTCGACGCTCGTGGACCGCCGGCGACGTCGACGTCGCTGGTAGCCGCGCGCCCTTCTCGCCCAAATCCCCTTGCCGCCCCGGGAATCCCCCTGCCATCGTGGCCCAAGGTCAAGGGAGGATGACCATAGCGTATCTACGTCACTCCGATGTACGAGCGGTTCTGGACGCGGTGCGCGAGCTGGCCGAATTGGACGACCCCGACCAGCTGGTCGGGGAGACCCTGGAGCACCTGCTCCGCCTGCTCCCCGGAGAGGTGGTCGGCTACAACCGGGTCGACCTCGGGAAGCGGCAGGCCCAGGTCGTCCTGCACCCGGCGCTTCCCCGCTTCA
>JALYMT010000371.1 GCA_030773555.1 Actinomycetota bacterium
GGATCTCCACAGGGGACGGTCGCGGCGGCAGTCCCCAGACTTCCACTCCACCTGCCGCGCTGGAGGCGGTCTCCCGACGGCAGCCCCTCCATTTGATCTAGGCGAGAGGCGTTACGAGGCAGCCTCTAGTTCGGCAACGCCTGCGGTGATGGCGCGACGCCGGCTACTGAACAGATCGACAATGTCGTCGGGTACACCTTCGATCTCACGGGCCTTGCCGTCAGGCCGAGTCGCGAAAGTCACCCCGAGGGCGCGGGTCAATTCGGCTTCGGTGACTCGTTCGAACACCGCCCCAGCCGCCGCCCGGGCTCGGTATAGGGCCTGGCCGTCAAGACTCCGATACTTGCCGTCGCCGTTGCGGACTCGATTGAGGACTGCAGCGTGGACGTGCAGTTGCATGTCGCCGTCGCGGCTCAGGTGGTGGCGAAACAGCGCCACGGTCCACTCATGACCGTCCAGCCACTTCCCGCTGCTACGGCCGGCGACCTTGGCACCGTGGTAGCCCGCTCGGGAGTAACCCGCCTCCTGCTCCAGGTACTGAAGGCTCTCGGTAACCCCTTTGAGCACGCAATTCCAGACCACGTCGGCCTCCTCATGGCGGCCGGCGGCCTGGAGGGCGGCGTGGTACACGCTGATGGACTTCGGCACCGAAAACGTGCAGTCGGCGTAGGTTCTCGCTTCCCGGTGGGCCTTTCGCGCCTTGGCGGCGAGCTCGTCGAGTCGCTCCGGTTCGATGTCGCCGGACGGCTCGGCCGCCTTCAGCCGATCGAGGCGCTCCTCGAAACTGGCGTAGTGGCGTGGAGCGCTGCCAAGTTGTTCCCCCGTCATCGGGTGCTGGAGGGCGCCGTAAACAGTCTCCATCTGCTTCTCGGTCACCGTGAACAGCTCCGTACAGGCCGGTTGGGTAGGTACTACACGCCGGTATCGGAACATCTATTCGCTCGGTTGCGACCGCTCGTCGACAACTTGGTTATAGACGAGGCGGAGTACGAAGACCTGTTCGGTCGCACAGAAGCTCTGATGGCACTCATCGAACTCGACTGGCAAGAACACGCCGCTTCGTTGCCCGACTACAGAAAAGGGCGCTCAAGTTGGCTGGGCAGGCACGTAAATCGGGAGCGTCATCGCATGGTCAAACAGGGGCTGGTGCATGACCTGATGGGCGAGGTGGAGTCCAACAGGAACGATTGGTGGCCGCTGCAGGGCAAGCTCTTTGGCGCGGACTGGCAACGCGCTGCAACTGCAATTAGAGCCTATGAAGAGAACGTTCAGTCGGCCCGCCAGCGACGGTGGTAAGTGTGACTACATGCCTTGCTGCGTCGACTACGCCGCCTGACGACAAACGACCGGAACTGGTTTGGGCGACGGATCTGCGAATGTCCATGAGGCAGTGTGGCCCGCCTCTTCGAGGCGATCAGAGGCGACGCTGCGCGTTGCTCCTGGTGGAGTGACAACGTCAGGCGGTGGATGCCCCAGTTTGTGTGCGATCAATCCGTCGCTACCCGCCTGGGACGGCAGCGACGGCGACCGCAGACAGCTGCTCAAAGCCCTGCCGGACTACTCCCGCCATCAACTTGCGCCGCGCCTCAAGGAACGCCTGATACTCCATCTGCTCCCAACCGTCCGGCAGGGCGTGAAACTGTCGATCCTGCTGAGTGGCGCGGTCGGCATACTTGGGCCAGTAAACAGCCGGAGCTTCATCACTGACTCTGATGTTGTCCGACCACTCCAGATACGCCATGTTGGCGATCTGGTTGATGTCCCGGTTGTCCGTCACACCGGACTTGATTAGATAGGCCCGCGGGAAGAGATGGTGGCGCTCCACGGGGGCCTTTGTTGACTTCACCGCCGGGTCGAACAACTCCGACACCTTGAGTTCGCTGAAGAGAACCTTGGCGCCGAGGAGCGACAGGGCGGCGCTGTAGGCAAACAGTTCTGGGCTGCGCGCTGAACTCGTGCCCAGCCGAGACGGGAGCGTTATCGCCCAGAAGTCGGAGGTGAGCACCGTATTGACCATGTCGTGGAGCCGGTCCACGAACTGCTGCGCGTCCTTGGCCGCAGCCAGCTGTTGCACGTCGCGGGTGACAGCGGTCTCAAAGCTGCCGGTGTAGCGACCAGTGAGACTCGCCATGAAGAAGTACCGGGCCATCGCAGAGCGAAGCACCGGGGCATCGACATGGAAACGGTTACGGCCCAGAAGGTAGATCGCATAACAAAGCAACAACGTGTTGGCGGAGCTGATCTCCGTGGACCGGCGATACCCCGCTCTCAGGGGCACCTTCAGGAACTCGTGCCAACTGCCGAGGTCGAGCACTTGATCGATAGCGGCGGAGAGCTCATCGAACTGCTTGTCCCGAGCGGCAGGCGAGAGCACAGCCCCGCTGTCGGCGGAGCGGCCACGCAGCATCGAGGTGACAGACTTCAAGCGTCCCCGCTGGAAGCCCACAAGGGCAGCAACTCGGAGCAGTTGGTCGGGCGCCGGGCTGATCAGGTGATTGAACGGGCTGGCAGGTCCTGGGCTGATCAGTCTCGAGTCCCGGGCGAATTCCTCGAGCCTTCGTCGGTCCTTCTCCCGGAACACGCTCATGAGCGTCAATATGAAGTCCGCCTCGTTGAGCGGAGTGCCCCCGGAGTTGATGCGCACGAAGATCTCCGCGACCTGCTCCTCGTCGGCATCGCCGCCCAGCTCGACCGCCAGGAACGGGTAGTCGCGAAGCTGCACCAGTCGACTGATCGAAGAGCGAAGCGCGTCCTCGGTATCCTCGTCGACGGGCTTGCTGTCGTTGAGGCCCTTGATGAAGGCCGTTGCAACCTTGTGCTCTGGGCTCTTCCACACCTTGGTCACGTCCGGAAGGAACTCGGGATCCTTCTCAGTGGTGGCGTCGGCGACCGAGAAGTAGCCGTCGCGGGGGCGGAAGGCGATCCGTATCTTCTCCTGCTTGAAATCCTGCGTAAGGACGGCGGTGCCCGTCATGACCGCGTAGAGACTGGTAAGCCGCTGCTGCCCGTCCACTATCAACCTGGACGGGACCGACTGCTTATCGTCGCCGCCGATCGTTCGAGCCGTCGAGTCGGGAATGGCGTTCCATAGGAGTAGGTATCCCACGGGGAAGCCCTGATACATCGAGTCCAGCAGATCGCGCACCTTGCTCCGAGCCCAGACAAAGGGGCGTTGGATGTCGGGCAAGCCAAGTTCCCCAGCCTCGATATCACCTATCAACTTCGACAGGTCGTAGCGGGTGTCCTTGAACAAGGTCTCAGGCACGTTGCCTCCTAATCGCCTGGCTTGACGACCTCCAAGCCAGCGGACAGGAGGAGGCGCCTGGCGCTCAAGATAGGGGGTGGTCCAAGGACTGGCACCGAGGAACCACACCCGGGTCTTGATCACCGGGCTCGCATGGCAGGCCCGGCTGGCAGCCAGCTCTGTGCCACCCCGCCTGCGGCCGGCCAACTGCTCAGCCATGCGTGTCAGCGAGCAGGGTTGCCCGCTGTGCTGCGGACCTGACGCGGACCGCTGCCGCCGCCCACGCCCGAGACCTGCACCTATATAACCAGGATGGGCTCAGGACGATTAGGCGCTTCTCAGCGCACGGGAGAGGCACGTTCTGAGGTACGCCGATCTCATCCGCTCACAGCGCGTCCTCCAGAACGTGGATGTGCCGTCACAGGTGCTCGACCTCCTGGCGGGCGGCGGATGCCTCGGCTCGGGCACTCTGAGCGTTCTGGCGGATGCCCCTGGACTCCCTCCAGCGTCGACCTTGATGGTCTCGGAGTCCACCACCTCAGCGCGCGGGACGCCGAGAGCGGACGCCGGGGAGGACGCCGTCTGACCTTCTGGAGGGCGCAGGGTGAGCGGGAGGGGCTGTCGCCTTGGGCAGCAGCGCGGGTCGTGTGCCCGGTGCACGGGAACACTAGCCAGGAACTTTTGAGCGCCTGTCGGCCCGGCCTGCTAGAGGCTGCCTCGTAACCAAAAGTGCGGCTAAAGGATCTCCACAGGGGACGGTCGCGGCGGCAGTCCCCAGACTTCCACTCCACCTGCCGCGCTGGAGGCGGTCTCCCGACGGCAGCCCCTCCATTTGATCTAGGCGAGAGGCGTTACGAGGCAGCCTCAGCGGGGCCCTCGGGTTGGTCGGCGTCCACGACTGCCTTCACGAGTGCAGACCACCAGCCCTCCACCCGGCGGTAGAGCTCCGTACTCCTTGGCACATCCACGATCAGGCAACCGTGGTAGTCCTCGCCCTTGTTGTGTCGGCCGGGTGAGGGGTGGTGCCGCTTGCGGGATGGCTTCTTGAACTGCTCCACCCCTGCGCCGGTGATCTCGCTCCAGTGGGCGTGCGCGCGGGCCAGGTCAACCGACTCGTGGATCGAGATCCGAAACGAAAGTTGGGCGCTCTCGTAGCCCAGCGTCCGCAGCCAGCGGAGAAAGACTTCGACGACCCCAGGGTCACTGTTGACGAAGGTGACGCGTTGGCGGCGGGCATAGGGCTTGTCCTTCCTGCCCTCAGCTCAGTAGAGCGCAGCGCCGATGAGCAGCAGAGTGTGTCCATCGATCACTCCCACGTCCTTGGCTGCCGCCACCTTCGTAGCCCGGCGACGCTCCTCGGCAGAGACGCGCACCACCTCACCGCCGAGCTTGGCCAGAGCGGACAGCCGCTTCTGGTGCGGACCGGGGCCGAAGGGAGACGGCTGGTCACGCACCCACAGCGACACGGTGCTCTTGGCGACACCCAGCTCGGGCTGCGATCGCCTGCACGCTGCGTCCCTGCTGGCGCAGCGCTCGGGCTTGCCCCCGCACCTCGTCCTTCGCGCGCGGTCGTGCCGTCCAGGCCGGGGGTGGAACGCCCCGCACCCAGCGGCCTACCCGCCCGTCTCCCACGCCGAGCTCGACACAGATCTGCTGCCTGCTCAGGCCGGCTTCGCGGAGGGCGACGGCCCGCACGCGTAACTGCTGGTCGGTTGGACGCTCCATGGTCGGAGTGTCCCCTCGATGTCCGGCAGTTCGGCTGCCGTTGACGCCGCCGACTGCGGAGCAATCGAGGCCCAGATCGAGGCGCGATCCAACAGGTGTGCCTGCTCGTAACGCAGCTTGTCGGGGCCGGAGCTGGGGCAGGCCCAGCCGCCTTCAGCTCTTCCAGTAGAGCTGGTCGTCGATCTGCTGGGTCCGCAGCAGGTGCTCGAGCTGCTTTGAGGCGGGTGTGGCCGCGGCCGGTGAAGCTCGTCTCGTTGAGGTCGACGCGCGAGAAGATCTCACGCAGCTGCTCGGCACCCTTCTGTGCGTCCCACCGGCACGAGAAGCCCGGCAGCCGGGCGGAGATCTTGTCGAAGTTCACGCGGTAGCTGCGGTTGTCAGCGCTCCGCTCGCCGAAGGTCAGCTCGCAGCCGGGGAACACCGTACCGACCCTCTCGGCGATCTCGCGCACCTGGTAGTTCTGCTCGTTGCTGCCGACGTTGAAGACCTCGCCGCGCGCGGCGTCCGTGGGGGCGCCGAGCACGCAGCGGATCGCCTCACCGATGTCGAGCGCGTGCACGAGGGGGCGCCACGGCGTGCCGTCGCTGGTCATCGCGATCTTGTTCGTCGTCCAGGCGAGCCCGGACAGGTTGTTGAGCACGATGTCGAAGCGCATCCGCGGGGAGGCGCCGTAGGCGGTGGCGTTGCACAGGAACGTCGGCAGGAACGTCTCGTCGGCCATCGGCCTGACGTCGCGCTCGACCAGCGACTTGCACACTGCGTACGTCGTCTGCGGGTTGACCGGCGACTCCTCGGTCACGTCGTCGCCCTCGGCGACGCCGTAGACGCTGCAGGAGGACATGTAGACGAAGCGCTGCACCCCCGCCGACTTGGCGAGCTCCGCAAGTCGTACGGAGCCCTTGTGGTTGACGTCGTAGGTGACTTCACCGATGAGGTCCCCGAGCGGGTCGTTCGACAGCTCCCCCATGTGCACGACGGCGTCGAAGCCCTGCAGGTCCTCGAGGGTCAGCTTGCGGACGTCCTTCTCGAGCGTCTCGGGCGAGGGCAGGTGCGTGTTGTAGAGCCAGCCGGAGCGGAAGTAGCCGGTGTCGATGCCGACCACGTCGTGACCGTCTCGGAGCAGGGTGGGCGCGAGCAGGCTGCCGAGATAGCCCTCGCTGCCGGTCACCAGGATGCGCACGCTCGCCCTTTCGGTAGCCAACCTACGAAGACGTAGGTTACGGTGGCGTAGCCGTTACGCGACCCCTGCGGAGGACGTACATGACCGATCGCGCAGCCGTACTCGATCCCACGAGCAGCGGTGCCACCGATCTCGCCCTGGGCACCACGGGCAGCGAGCGCAAGAACACCTGGGAGCAGGTGGCGCTGGCGCTGTTCATCGGGCTCCCGTTCCTGGCGATCCTCGCTGCCATCCCCGTGGCCTGGGGCTGGGGGGCGATCGGCTGGCGCGACGTCGTGATCTCCTTCGTCTTCTACGCGATCACCGGCCACGGCATCACCGTCGGCTTCCACCGCTACTTCACCCACGGGGCCTTCAAGGCCAACCGCGACCTGAAGATCGGGCTGGCCGTCGCGGGCAGCCTGGCCATCGAGGGTCCGGTCGTCCGCTGGGTGGCCGACCACCGCAAGCACCACAAGTTCAGCGATAAGGACGGCGACCCGCACTCGCCGTGGCGCTACGGGGAGTCCATCCCCGCACTGATCAAGGGCCTCTTCTACGCCCACATGGGCTGGCTGTTCGACGTCGAGCAGACCAACCAGCGCCAGTACGCCCCCGACCTGCTCAAGGACAAGGACATCGTGCGGGTCAGCCGGGCCTTCCCGTGGCTGGTCGCGGTGTCGCTGCTGCTCCCCGCCGTCATCGGCGGCCTGTGGTCGTGGTCCTGGCAGGGCGCGGCGACCGCGTTCTTCTGGGGCAGCCTGGTGCGCGTCGGCCTGCTGCACCACGTGACCTGGTCGATCAACTCGATCTGCCACGCGGTCGGCGAGCGCCCCTTCAAGTCGCGTGACCGCTCCGGCAACGTGTGGTGGCTGGCGGCTCTGTCGATGGGCGAGTCCTGGCACAACCTGCACCACGCCGACCCGACCTGCGCGCGCCACGGCGTGCTCAAGGGCCAGATCGACACCAGCGCCCGCGTCATCCAGCTGTTCGAGCGCCTCGGCTGGGCCACCGAGGTGCGGTGGCCGAAGGCCGACCGCATCGCCGCCAAGCGGGTCGACGCCGAGCCCACCGCGGCCTGATGTCCGCCCGCATGACCGGTCAGCAGCGGCGGGCGCAGCTGCTCGACATCGGTCGGGGCCTGTTCGCCGAGAAGGGCTTCGACGCCACGTCTGTCGAGGAGATCGCGGCCAAGGCCGGGGTGTCCAAGCCGGTGGTGTACGAACACTTCGGCGGCAAGGAGGGCCTCTACGCCGTCGTGGTCGACCGTGAGGTGCGCAGCCTCCTGGAGGCCATCACCGGCGCGCTCACCAGCGAGGGCCGCCCACGCGAGTTGCTCGAGCGGGCGGCCCTGGCGCTGCTCGACTACATCGAGACGTGCACCGACGGCTTCCGCATCCTGGTGCGCGACTCCCCCGTCGCCTCGAGCAGCGGCACGTTCGCCAGCCTGATCAGCGACGCGACCAGCCAGGTCGAGCACATCCTCGCCGCCGCCTTCCGCGAGCGCGGGTTCGACCCGAAGACCGCGCCGATGTACGCCCAGATGCTCGTCGGCATGGTCGCGCTCACGGGGCAGTGGTGGCTCGACGCCCGCAAGCCCGAGAAGGCCGAGGTGGCCGCGCACCTGGTCAACCTCGCCTACAACGGGCTCGCCAACCTGGAGGCGTCGCCCACGCTGGGCGCGGTGGCTGCGAGATAGTCGTTCCGTGCTACGCGACGTACGGCCGCGGCTGGCCGCCGTGCTCGCCCTGAGCGCCGCCGTCTCGCTGGGCGGATGTGAGTATCCGCGCGACGCCGGCGGCACGCTCGAGCACGTACGTGGTGGCACGCTACGCGTGGGAGTGACGGAGAGCGACGCGTGGGTGGTCCGGTCACCGGGCGGCCTGAAAGGCGCGGAGGTGCGCCTGGTCGAGCAGCTCGCCGCCTCGCTGGGCGCCCGGGTCGCCTGGACCGAGGGCTCCGAGGGCGAGCTGATGAAGGCCCTCCAGCTGCGCGAGCTCGACCTCGTCGTCGGCGGCATCGAGCGCACCGCGCCCTGGGACAAGGAGGCGTCGCTGACCCAGCCCTACTTCACGGAGCGGGTGGTCATCGCCTCCCGTACGGGCCGACGCCCACCGTCGGAGGACCTGCAGGGCGTGCCGGTGGCCGTCGAGGGTGGCACGGAGGAGGCCGGGCTGCTGGAGGTGCGCAAGGACGCACCCGTGGTGCGGGTCGCCGACGTGGCGGAGGCTCAGGAGGAGTTCGTGGCCGCGCACGACTGGCAGCTGCCCGCGCTCGGCCTGCAGGACACCGGCATCATGCTCAGCACGACCGAGCACGTCGTCGCCGTCCCCCTCGGGGAGAACGCCTGGCAGCTGCAGGTCGAGCGCTTCCTGCTCGACCGCGAACCCGCCGAGGTGGCCCGGCTGCTCGAGGAGGCCAGCTCGTGAGGGTGCAGGACGCTCCCGAGCTGCCGGCGGACAAGCAGCGGCTCTACCGCAAGGCGGTGCGGCTGCAGTGGTTCTCGGTCGTCTACCTGCTCTCCGCCATCGTGCTGCTCGCGCTCACCCTGGGCAGCTCACAGGCGATGAAGGCCGCGTGGACCGAGGACATCCTTAGCCTCGCCCCGCCGATCGCCTTCCTCGTCGCCTCCCGCGTCCACGACCGGGCGCCGGACGCGCAGTTCCCGTACGGCTACCACCGCTCGATCGGCATCGCGTACTTGTCCGCAGCGCTGGCGCTGCTCACGCTGGGGGCGTACATCCTCTACGAATCGGTCGCCAAGCTCATCGCCTTCGAGCGGCCGTCGATCGGCCTCGTCGAGCTGGGCGGGCAGCAGGTGTGGCTCGGCTGGCTGATGATCCCCGCGCTGCTCTACAGCGCGATCCCCCCGGTGTTCCTCGGTCGGGCCAAGGCGCGGCTGGCCGAGCAGCTGCACGACAAGGTGCTCTACGCCGACGGGGAGATGAACCGCGCCGACTGGATGACCGGCCTCGCCGCGATCCTCGGGGTCCTCGGCATCGGCGCCGGCATCTGGTGGGCCGATGCGGTCGCCGCCACCGTCATCTCCCTCGACATCGTCCGCGATGGCGTGGTGAACGTGCGGACCGCGGTCGGTGACCTGATGGACTCCCGGCCCAAGCGCTACGACCACTCCGCCCCGCACCCGCTCCCCCGGCGCGTCCTCGAGGAGCTGCTCGCCATGGACTGGGTCGCCGATGCGCGGGTGCGGCTGCGCGAGGAGGGTCACGTGTTCGCCGGTGACGTGCTCGTCGTGCCCCGGCCCGGCGTCGACGTCGTCACGAGGCTGGTCGAGACGACCGAGCAGCTCAAGCGGCTCGACTGGCGGCTGCAGGACCTCGTCATCTCCCCGGTCGACCGCATCGAGGATGTCCGCCCCGAGCCCGACCCGGCCGAGATCCCCGGCTGACGCCCTCCGGCTCAGTTCTTCTGCGCTACGACGAAGATCCGGCGGAACGGCAGGACGGTGCCGTACGGCTGCTTCGGGTATGCCTCCCGCAGCTGGGCCGCGTACGCGGCGACGAACTCGGCGGACTCGTCGGCGTCGAGCACCGACAGCACCGGCCGAAGGGCGGTCCCCTTCACCCACTCCAGGACCGCGTCCTCACCGGGCAGCACGTGCAGGTAGGTCGTCTCCCACGCGTCCACCCGGCAGCCGAGGCCGGCCAGCCGGTCGAGGTACTCCCCGGGCTCGTGCACGGCCGCGCCGCGGGCCGCTCCCTCGCCGACCCGATCGCGCCAGCGCGGCGACGAACGGAGCTCGGCGAGCAGGGTGTGACTGGGTGCGGCGAAGTTGCCCGGCACCTGGAAGGCGAGCTCGCCACCGGGCGCGAGCGCGTCGACGAGTCGGGGCAGCAGGTCGAGGTGGCCCGGCACCCACTGCAGCGTCGCGTTCGACACGAGCACGTCGACCGGCTGCTCGGGCTTCCACTCCCGCAGGTCGCCGAGCCGGAAGTTCAGCCGCCCGGGCACCGCGACCCGCTCGGCTTCCTGGATCATCTCCGCGGAGCTGTCAATGCCGTTGACGCGGCTCGCCGGCCAGCGGTCGAGCAGCGCTCGGGTCAGTGACCCGGGCCCGCAGCCGAGGTCGACCACGTGCCGAGGATCGTTCGCCTGCACCCGGGCGAGCAGGTCGGCGAACGGCCGCGAGCGCTCGTCGCCGAACCGCTGATACTGGCTGGGATCCCACACCACGCCCATGCGTGCCTCTCCTGTCCAGTTGACCTAGCCCGCGTGCGCGCGGCGGGCGGTCTCGACAAGGGCCTCGGCAGCCTGACCGGCTCGCTTGCATTCGTCGAGGGTCGCGGAGGTGTGGCTGTAGCCGGCTTTCGTCTTCCTGCCCAGCAGCGTGCGCAGGTGCTTGGCTGCGTCCTTGTCGACCTTGGCGAGAAGGGCCACTGCCTGGTTGTGGTCCTCCCCCTGCGCGTGCTCCCCGAGGTGGACGCAGCAGATGACCTCCGCCGCTGCAATGCCGGCATGCGCGCACAGGGTGACGTAGACGTCGGCGCCCTCACCGTCCTCGACGGCGCTTTCGCGAACCAGGCCAGCGACGTCAAAGAACTGGGTCGCCTTTCGGAGCCGGCCGCGACGAACCTCGGTCGTGCATGCTCGGGTGCGCACCACGTCAGCCCTTCCGTGGCCGCAGGTGCCGGTTGAGCCAGGCACGGCTTCCGGCCACCGTGAGCCCGTCCCGCAACACCTCACGCAGCACGGGCTCGTCGCGAGCCCGCGCCAGCTCATCGACGGTGTATTCGAGCGGACGCGTGTCGTTGCCCGTCCACCTCGTCACGTCCGCAGCCAAGGTGGCGACCTGCTCGTCCCATGCGGCATCGGGCGCGTCCGCCGATCGGACGAGAAGCAGGTCCAGGTCGCTGTCGACCGTCATCTCACCTCGGGCCGTCGAGCCGAAGACCGCAGCGTAGGCCGGCGGGAACCTCCAGTTCTCCAGGCGCTCCTCCAGTCGGGTCAAGAGCGTGTGCCGCAGGTTCGCGAGCTCGATGATCGGCTGGGCCGCTAGGTGATCACGGTTGAGCTGGTAGCTGTACGCGTTGCCCACCCGCTCCGAGTGAACGACTCCCTGGCGGACCAACCGTCTCAGGGCCTTGCGGATGCCTTCCTCCGAGTGGCTGCCGAGCACGCGGTGCAGCTGCCCTGGCGTGAAGGTGGCCTCGACCTGAGCCAACAGAGCAAGGACGTCACCATCGAGGGTAGGAGTGACCGTCGCCAGCGGCCGGTTCAGCTCCACAACCACCTCCTGTTCGCCAGCTGCCGTCCCGCTATCCCCCACTATTTTGGGGGTAGACGTACTAGAGTTGGGGTCCGCTCGGATCGCGCGACGTGACGGGGGCGACCAGGATTGCCCGACCGTAGGGGGTCGCGCGTGCAGGACGAGGTCGACCGGCTGGTCGCGGCCTGGGCCCACGAACGTCCCGACCTCGACGCCAGCCCCCTCGAGGTCCTCAGCCGCGTCACCCGCCTCGCCCGGTATCTCGACCGGGCGCGCAAGGCGGCGTTCGCCAGGTACGACCTCGAAGGCTGGGAGTTCGACGTGCTCGCGGCGCTGCGCCGGGCCGGGCGTCCGTACGCGCTCTCCCCCGGCCAGCTCCTCACCCAGACGCTGGTGACCAGCGGCACGATGACGAACCGGATCGACCGGTTGGAGAGCAAGCGGCTGGTCGAGCGCCTGCCCGACTCGAACGACCGCCGCAGCGTGCGCGTGCGGCTGACCCCGCGCGGCAAGAACCGGGTGGACGCCGCGCTGGCCGACCTGCTCGAGCGCGAGCGCAAGCTCCTCGAGACGCTCACTCCGGCTCAACAGGACGCCCTTGCCGGGCTGCTCCGGACCCTCGTCGCCAGCTTCGACGAGGAGTAGCAGACTCGACTCGTACGACCCTCGCCCGACGCACTCCACGCAGAGTGGAAATCTCCACGCAGAGTGGAAATGCTCGACAACGGGTCCCGGGAGGACGCGGTTGTCCACAGGAGTGAATCTGTCCGCGACCGCAAAGGCGCCTAAAGGGTAAAGTATCTTACCTGTTATGCGAACTGCGCCTCCGCCGCTGCTGCCGCTGCTGCGTTCTCAGGTGCAAGGCAACCTTCTCGCGCTCACCTACCTGCACCCAGAGCGCGAGTACAGCCTCACCGACGCCGCCGGACGCGTCGGAGCAACGGTGAAGGCGGTGCAGCAGGAGGTCTCCCGGCTCGTGGATGCCGGCCTCCTCGTTGACCGGCGCCTGGGCAACGTCCGCCTGATTCGCGCCGCGCATGGGTCGCCACTGACCCGGCCGCTGACCGATCTGCTTGCTGTCACCTACGGACCGCTCCCGGTACTGGCCGACGCGCTGCGTGACGTCCCGGGAGTGGCGCGCGCGTTCATCTACGGGTCCTGGGCGGCCCGCTATCAGGGCGAGCCGGGGCCAGTGCCGCACGACGTGGACGTCCTGATAGTTGGGACCGCTGATCCTGACGACTTGGACGAGGTGGCCCGGCAGGTCGAGCCTCGGCTCGGCCGGGAAGTGAACATGCGCCGAGTGCGTCCGGCTACCTGGGATGTCACAGAGGTCACGGACACCTTCCTCGCCTCCGTGCGCTCCCGGCCCCTGGTCGAGCTAGACCTCGCTGACAAGGCTTCCGCGTGAGGTGGGAGCAAGGCCGGGCCGAGCTCGATCGGATGATCCAGATCCGCGACCTCCAGCAGGTCCCCGCCAGCCGGACCCACGCCAACCGACTCCTCGTCCAGGCGCGCCGACACGTCGCCTCGGCGCATCGCCTGCAGGCCGACGACCCCGAGGGCGCGTACGCCCTGCTGTACGACGCCGCCCGGAAGGCACTGACCGCAATTCTGGAGAATCAAGGTCTTCGCCCCACCACCAAGGGCGGGCACCTCGCCGTCTACCACGCCGTACGGGCACAACTGGACCCCCCGATGGGTGCCGCACTTCGCCCGTACGACCGCATGCGGCGCCGACGACGGGACGCGGAGTATCCGCCAGCTGATGCCCCGGGACTGGCGGCGGAGGACGTCGAAGACGACCTCCCCAAGGTCGAGACATCCTGCGGATCGCGGAGCGGGTGCTCGATCAGATGCCCCCGTTCTGACTGCCCCAGCCGGCAATCCCTCCGGCCTATCCCGCCTCCTCGGCCAGCAGCAGCCAGCGCTCCTCGAGCTCCTCGCGCTCGGCCGAGACTCCCCGCAGGTCCGCGTCCAGCACGGCGGCCTTCTCGTAGTCACTGGCTGCAGCCGCCAGCTGCTCGTGCAGCGTCCCCTCGCGGGCCGTCAGCCGGTCGAGCTGCCGCTCGATCCGGGCAAGCTCCCTCCGGGCCGCCCGCGAGTCACCCGCCCGTGGTGCCACCACCCCGGCCACCGCGGCGGTCTGGGCCGACAGCAGCGAGCGGCGCCGCGCGAGATACTCCTCGACCCCGCCCGGCAGCTCCCGCAGCTGCCCATCGCCGAGCAGGGCGACCGTACGGTCGCACACCCGCTCAAGGAAGTACCGGTCGTGGGAGACCACCAGCAGCGTGCCGGCCCACCCGTCGAGCAGGTCCTCCAGGGCGTTCAGCGTCTCGATGTCGAGGTCGTTCGTCGGCTCGTCGAGGAGCAGCACGTTCGGCTCGGTCATCAGCAGGCGCAGCAGCTGCAGGCGCCGCCGCTCGCCGCCCGACAGGTCGCGGACCGGCGTCCACTGCCGCTCCCCGACGAAGCCGAACCGCTCGCACAGGGAGGTCGCCGTCAGCTGCCGTCCGTTGCCGAGGTCGAGCACCTGGCGGACGTCCTGCACCGTCTCCAGCACGCGCCGGTCGGGCGGCAGCTCGCCGACCTCCTGTGACAAGTACGCGGGCCGTACGGTCAGGCCGCGCTCGACCTGCCCGGCGTCGGGCTGCAGAGAGCCCACCAGCAGCCGCAGCAGCGAGGTCTTGCCGGCACCGTTGACCCCAACCACACCGACGCGGTCGCCCGGCCCGACCTGCCAGGTCACCCGGTCGAGCAGCACCTTGTCGGCACCGACCCGCAGGCTCACGTCCTGCAGGCCGTAGACGCTGCGCCCGAGGCGGGCCGAGGCGAAGCGGACCAGCTCGACGGTGTCGCGGGCCGGCGGCTCCCCCTCGATGAGTGCGTTCGCCGCGTCGATGCGGAAGCGCGGCTTGGACGTGCGGGCCGGCGGTCCGCGACGCAGCCAGGCGAGCTCCTTGCGCAGCAGGTTCTGCCGCCGGGCCTCCTCCGAGGCGGCCACCCGCGTCCGCTCCGCCTTGGCGAGGACGTAGGCGGCGTAGCCACCCTCGTACTCGTGGATCGCGCCGTTGGCGACCTCCCAGGTGCGGGTGCAGGTGGCGTCGAGGAACCAGCGGTCGTGGGTGACGACGACGAGGGCGCGGGTGCCGGACTGGCGGGCGGCGAGGTGGCGGGCGAGCCAGTCGACCGCCTCGACGTCGAGATGGTTGGTGGGCTCGTCGAGCACCAGCAGGTCGGACTCGTCGAGGAGCAGGCGCGCCAGGGCGACCCGGCGGCGCTCCCCGCCCGACAGGGTGCCGACCGCGGAGTCGAGGCCCTGGGGAAGTCCGGGCACCTCCAGCCCGCCCAGCAGGCCGCCGAGCACGTCGCGGACGCGGGCGTCGCCGGCCCACTCGTGCGGCAGCCGGTCGCCGAGCACCACCTCGCGCACCGTCACCCCGGGCGGCAGCTCGTCGCCCTGCTGCAGCAGCGCCACCCGCAGGTCGCGAGCGGCGGTCACGCGGCCGGCGTCGACCGGCTCGCGACCCGTCAACACCTCGAGCAGGGTCGTCTTGCCGCCACCGTTGCGGCCCACGACCCCGATGCGCTCCCCACCCGGGACGCCGGCGGTCACGCCGTCGAGCAGCACCCGGGTGCCGAAGGCCTTGCGCACTCCTTCGAGCACCACCAGCGGAGGCCCCATCTATGCGACCTCGTGCGGGAGCAGCTGGGCGCCGGGCACCGGTCCGTACGCCCGGGCCACGTCCGCGCAGGTGCCGGACGATGCCAGTGCCGCGGCGAGGTCCTCGGCGTGCCGGTCGTCGCGAGTCAGAAAGGCGCAGGTGGGGCCGGAGCCGGAGACGAGGCAGCCGAGGGCGCCGTGCTCCTGCCCGACGGCCAGGGTCGCGGACAGCTGCGGGCGCAGGCTGCACGCCGCGGGCTGCAGGTCGTTGCCGAGCGCCCGGCCGAGCGCGGAGGCGTCACCTGCGCGCAGCGCTCGCAGCACGGCGTCGGGCACCCGCGGCTCGGGCAGCACGCGCCCCGACCGCAGCCGGTCGGTCTCCGCGTAGACAGCGGGCGTCGACAGGCCGCCCTCGGCGATGCCGAGTACCCAGGCGAAGCGGCCCACGGTCAGCGCGGGGGTGAGGCGCTCGCCGCGACCGTTGCCAACGGCCGTGCCGCCCACCAGCGCGAAGGGCACGTCGCTGCCCAGCTCGGCCGCGAGGTCGATGAGCTGCTCGCGAGGCAGGGCACACCCCCAGAGTGCGTCGCAGGCGAGCAGGGCGGCCGCCGCGTCGGCGCTGCCCCCGGCCATGCCCCCGGCGACCGGGATGCCCTTGACCAGCCGCAGGTGGACGCGCGGCTCCAGGCCCGCGCGGCGCGCGAGCACGCTGGCCGCCCGCGCGGCCAGATTGCCGGCGTCATCCGGCACGCCGCGCACGTGCGCGCCCGCGACCTCCACGGTCAGAGCGTCTGCAGGG
Source organism: Actinomycetota bacterium (assembly GCA_030773555.1). Lineage (GTDB taxonomy): Bacteria > Actinomycetota > Actinomycetes > JALYMT01 > JALYMT01 > JALYMT01. Next base: position 15,819 of record JALYMT010000371.1, read on the forward strand.
GTGACGGTCACCTCGTCGTAGAGACTGACCGCCTGATAGACGGTGGCCACGTCGTGAAAGCCGTCCGGCCGGGGGCCCCCTACCGCGAGATGCAGATTGATCTTCGCCGGGACGCGTACGGTCACGGAAGTCACGGGGCACCAGCCTACGGAGGCAGCCATGGACCACATCCGCGTCAGCCTGGTGCGCAGCGGCGGCTTCGGCGGCCTCTCGCGCGAGGGCAGCCTGGACACCAGCGCCCTCGACGCCGAGGCCGCACGCGAGGTCGCCGACCTCGTGGACCGGCTCGACCTGCCGCGCCTGGCGGAGACGCGGCGCGCCCCCGGCAGGCCCGACGGTTTCCAGTACGACCTCACGGTGGAGCGCGGCGACCAGCAGTGGCAGCTGTCGCTCGCCGAGAGCCAGGTGGCGCCGGAGCTCCGCCCGCTGCTGCAACGGGTCCTGCGAGCTGGCTGAGCGGCCCTGCCGGCCGGCTCAGGGGAGTGTTTCTGCTCCCTTGAGAGCTGACGACACATCCGACGGACGGCGCACTCGCGGTGACCCGCCGCGCCCTACCCGCCGCCGCCTGCCGCCCCGCCCTGCCGCCCCGCCCTGCTGACTGCGCCCCGCCCTTGCCCGCTGAGCTGCCCCGCCGGCCGGGGCTCACCCCACGTGTTTCTGCCGCCTTGAGAGCTGACGACACAAACGGCGCACTCGCCTGACCTCTGCGCCCCACCAGCCGCGCCCTGCCGCCCCGCCCTGCGACTGCGACTGCGCCCCGCCCTTGCCCGCTGAGCTGCCCTGCCGGCCGGGCTCAGGGGAGGTGTTTCGGCCGCCTTGAGAGCTGACGACACCAACGGCGGACGGCGCACTCGCGGTGACCCGCCGCGCCCTGCTCCTGCCCTGCTCCTGCCCTGCTCCTGCCCCGCCCTTCGCCGGATGTGTCACCAGCTCTCGAGTACGCGCAGCAGCCCCTGGCGCTCCCGACCCACCCCATGGCGCATGTGTCAGCAGCTCTCGAGGCGCGAATTCGGGTCCGCGTCCGCTCGGGTGCGGAGCCGCTGCTCGGCGATGCGGGCGAAGTCGGCGACGCGCAGCGACTCGCCACGGGCCGCAGGGTCCACACCGGCTTCCCGCAGGGCCTGCTCCGCGGCTGCTGCCGAGCCCGCCCAGCCGGCGAGCGCGGCCCGCAGCGTCTTGCGCCGCTGGGCGAAGGCGGCGTCCACGACGGCGAAGACCTCCTCGCGACTGGCGCTCGTAGGCGGCCGCGGACGGCGGGTGAGGGCCACCAGGCCGGAGTCGACGTTCGGTGTGGGCCAGAAGACCGTACGGCTGACGGCTCCGGCCCGGCGGACCTCGGCGTACCAGGCCGCCTTGACCGAGGGCACCCCGTACGCCTTGCTGCCGGGGCCGGCGGCGAGCCGGTCGGCGACCTCGGCCTGCACCATCACCAGCCCGCGCCGCAGCGAGTCGAAGCGCGCCAGCAGGTGCAGCAGCACGGGGACCGCGACGTTGTAGGGCAGGTTCGCCACCAGCGCGGTCGGGGGTGGCCCTGGCAGCTCGGTCAGGGCGAGCGCGTCGGCGTGCACGACCTCGAAGCGGTCGGCGTAGCCGGGTGCGCGCTCGGCGACGGTCGCCGGGAGGGCGCCGGCCAAGGCCGCGTCGATCTCCACGGCGACCACCCGGGCCACCTCGGGCAGCAGCGCCAGGGTGAGGGAGCCGAGCCCCGGCCCCACCTCGAGGACGACGTCGTCAGCGCCGACGCCGGCCGCCCGCACGATGCGGCGGACGGTGTTGGCGTCGAGCACGAAGTTCTGGCCCAACGCCTTCGTCGGGCGCAGGCCCAGGGCGGCCGCGAGTGCCCGCACCTCCACCGGCCCGAGCAGCGCGCTGACGCCTGGCCGGTCCACGGCCAGAGTCTGTCCCATGCGGACAGTCCTCCCCGGCCGGGCGGCCACCGTGCCACTCTTGCAGGCATGAGCGACGGAGAGGTCGCCGCCCGCCTGGACCGGATCGAGCGGCAACTCGAGCGGCACGACCAGCAGTTCGACGTGCTGAGCCTCGAGATGCGCGCGGGCTTCGCCGAGCTGCGGGCGATGTTCGACTTCCTGGCCGACTTCCGCCGGAAGTACCAGCAGCACTCGCACTAGGAGGAACCACCCGCAGCCTGAGGCGCCTACTACAGGAAGCATCCGCAGACCGGCCACGGCGAGCGGCCGCGCTGGCGGTAGAGGATCGACGCCCGCTTGGTCTGCTCGGCGCGGGAGACGTGGTGCGGCATCCCGCGCCCGCCGACCGCGCGCCAGCTGCGCACGTCGAACTGGTACAGCCCGAAGTAGCGCCCGCTCGGGTTCACCGCCCGCGGGTTGCCGCGCGACTCGCAGCGAGCCAGGGCAGTGAAGTTGGGATAGCGCTTGCGATGTCGCGCCTGCACGCCGGTGCCCTCGACGACGGCGGCGGACCGGACGACCGTTCCCGGGGTGTGGGCCTCGGCGGCGGTCGCTCCCAGCAGCGGACGTGACGGCGGCGACGGTGACGGCACTCGCCACGGCCGCGGCGCTTCTGCGAAGCATGAGTTCTCCTCGATCCGCGCTTCCCGGGACGGACCCGGCCAACGAGGTCGAGACGCTAGAGATCCGAGTGGACACGGGAGGCGGCTTCCGGCCCGCGTCAGGCCTCGATTGCCTTCACGGGAGTGGGGGGAATCGACGCCGCGCCGCCGGTCGTCACGCTGCGTGAGCAGACCAGGGGCCGCCGAAGGCCCGGTCGGTGTTCGCGGCCACTGCCGCAGCGAGCTCGTCGACGTCCTCGCCCCGGGTCTCGGCCATGGCCCGCAGCGTCAGCGGAATCAGATAGGACGCGTTCGGCCACCCCCGGTGCGGCGTGGGCGTCAGATAGGGCGCGTCGGTCTCGACGAGCACAAGGTCCCGCGGGGTGACCGCGAGTGCCTCGCGCAGGGGGTGCGCGTTGGCGAACGTCACGGTGCCGGCGTAGGAGAGGAACCAGCCGCGCTCGGTGCAGAAGCGGGCCATGGCCGCGTCCCCGCTGAAGCAGTGGAAGACGACCCGGTCGGGGGCGCCCTCCTCGGCGAGCACGCGCAGCACGTCAGCGTGCGCGTCGCGGTCATGGATGACGAGGGTCTTGCCCAGCCGCTTCGCGAGGTCGAGATGCGCGCGGAACGACTCCTCCTGCGCCGCCCTACCCTCGGGCCCGGTGCGGAAGGTGTCCATGCCGGTCTCCCCGACGGCCCGCACCACGTCGGCCCCGGCGAGCTGCTCGATCTCGGCCAGGGCCTCGTCCAGCCGTCCGGCCGCCGCGAGCAGCGGCGCCTCGTTGGGGTGCAGGGCGACGGCGGCGACCAGCGAGGTGTGCTCGCGGGCCGCCTGCACGGCCCACCGGGCGCCGGGCAGGTCGCACCCCACCTGCACGATCCGGGGCACCCCGGCCGCGGCGGCCGCACGCAGCGCCTCGTCGACCCCGTACCACTCCCCGTCCGGCCCGTCGGCGATGTCGAGGTGGCAGTGGCTGTCGACGACCGGCACGCGCAGGGGCTCGGGCAGCGGGGGCCGCGTCCGGTCGCGGGTGCGGCCCTCGTGGCGGCGCGCCCGGGTGGGACCCGCGGTCACGCGGCGCCGCCCTCTAGGCGGGCGAGCTCCTCGTCGACGATGGCCGCGTCCAGCTTGCGGAACACCGGCGTCGGCGGGGCCAGCGGCGTGCCGGGCACGATCGAGCGCGACTCCCAGCGGGCCTGGGCCGCGGTGTAGTCGCCGCTGATCACGGGGTAGGACGGGCCGCCGTCCTCGTCGACCTCACGGATCTCGGGCAGCCCCGACCAGGCGCCGGTGCCGCCGAGCAGCTCGTGCACCTGCTGGGCCGAGTGCGGGAGGAACGGAGTGAGCAGGGTGTTGGTGTCCTGCACCGCCTGCAGCGCGACGTGCAGCACCGTGCGCATCCGCTCGGGGTCGGTGCTGCGCAGCTTCCACGGCGCCTGGTCGGAGACGTACTTGTTGGCCTCGCCGGCCACCCGCATCGCCTCGCCGATTGCCGCCTTCTGCCGGGACCGCTCGAGCAGCTCCCCGACGGTGCCGAAGGCCGCCTTGGTCGTTGCCAGCAGGGCCCGGTCGTCATCGGTGAGCTCCCCCGCCTCGGGCACCGACCCGACGTTCTTCGCCGCCATCGACACGGACCGGTTCACCAGGTTGCCCCAGGTGTTGACCAGCTCGTCGTTGTTGCGGCGCAGGAACTCCGCCCAGGTGAAGTCGGTGTCCTGCGCCTCCGGCCCGGCCACCGCGATGAAGTAGCGCAGGGCGTCGGGGTCGTAGCGGGCCAGGAAGTCGCGGACGTAGATGACGACCGAGCGCGAGGACGAGAACTTGCGCCCCTCCATGGTGAGGAACTCGCTGGAGACCACCTCGGTCGGCAGCTCCAGCCGCCCCAGCGAGCCGGGCGTGCCGGCGTGCGCGCCCTGACCGTCGTAGCCGAGCAGGATGCCGGGCCAGATGACCGAGTGGAAGACGATGTTGTCCTTGCCCATGAAGTAGTACGAGCGCGCGTCGGGCTCCTGCCAGAAGGCCCGCCAGGCGTCGGGATCGCCCGAGCGGCGGGCCCACTCCACCGACGCCGAGAGGTAGCCGATGACGGCGTCGAACCAGACGTAGATGCGCTTGTCCGTCCGCTCCGACCAGCCCGGCAGCGGAATCGGCACGCCCCAGTCCAGGTCACGGGTGATCGCGCGTGGATGCAGGTCGGCCAGCAGGTTGGTGGTGAAGCGCAGCACGTTCGGCCGCCAGTCCCGGCGGGTCTGCAGCCACGTTCCGAGGGCGTCGGCGACGGCGGGCAGGTCGAGGAAGAAGTGCTCGGTCTCGACGAAGCGCGGCGCCTCCCCGTTGATGCGCGACCTCGGGTTGAGCAGGTCGGTGGGGTCAAGCTGGTTGCCGCAGTTGTCGCACTGGTCGCCGCGCGCGCCGTCATAGCCGCAGATCGGGCAGGTGCCCTCGATGTAGCGGTCGGGCAGCGTGCGCCCCGTCGACGGGGAGATCGCGCCCATCGTGGTACGGGGGACGATGTAGCGGTTGTCGTAGAGGCCCTTGAAGATCTCCTGCGTCACCCCGTAGTGGTTGCGGGTCGACGTGCGGGTGAACAGGTCGTAGGACAGGCCGAGTCCGCGCAGGTCCTCGGCGATCACCCGGTTGTAGCGGTCGGCCAGCTCACGCGGCGACACGCCCTCCTTGTCGGCCTGCACCTGGATCGGGGTGCCGTGCTCGTCGGTGCCGCTCACCATCAAGACCCGGTTGCCCGCCATCCGCTGGTAGCGGCTGAAGACGTCGGAGGGCACGCCGAAGCCGGACACATGGCCGATGTGCCGCGGGCCGTTGGCGTACGGCCAGGCGACCGCGGTGAGGATGTTGCGGGACATATCGCCAGCCTAGGGGCGCTGGTCAGGCCGGCGAGCGTCGTACGTGTGGGTCGGCAGCGGCGGGTGGATCCACGTCGAGTAGTGCCACTCGGCCCACCAGTCGCGCAGGTCGTGCACCTCCCGGATGTCCAGGTGCGCGGGGAAGTGGCGGTCGCCGCGGTCGAGAGCGCCCTCCCAGTCCCAGGGCGCGACGAGCACGCCGTGGGTGTCGTAGACGGCGACCACGCAGCTGGCCCCGCTGACCAGACGCAGCAGAGTCGACAGCCGCGGGTCGACCTCGTCGGCCTCGAGGCGGGCCAGCGTGCGGTGTGGCACGCCGGCGCGGCGGGCGAGCTCCCGCTGGTCGAGCCTGGTGTGCGCGCGCAGCGACCGGAGGAACGCGCCGGCGTGGAACCGTCTTTCGTCACGCCCCTCACGGTCCCGGTTCCGGCAGGGGCCGCGGTAGGGGCCTCGGGCGAGCTGTGGACGTCCGCAGACAGCTGGGGACGAGGCCTCGTGCACGACGTGCTCGCGCGTGACAGGCTCGGGCCCGTAGCGGCCGACACGAGGAGCAACATGCGCGATCTGACGAACACCGTCGTGGCCATCACCGGCGCGAGCGCCGGGATCGGCACGGCTACCGCCCGCGCGCTGGCGCATGCCGGTGCCCGCGTGGTGCTCGGCGCCCGGCGCAAGGAGCGCCTCGACCAGCTCGTGGAGGAGATCGGCGCCGACCGGGCCGTGGGCGTGCAGATGGACGTGCGCGAGCCCGAGGACGCCGAGCGGCTGGTGAGGACAGCGGTCGAGCGCTTCGGGCGCATCGACTCCCTCGTCGCGAACGCGGGCATCGGCGCGTACGGCGGCATCCTCGACCTCTCCGACGAGCAGCTGCGCGACATGATGGACACCAACTACGCGGGCACCGTGTGGCCGGTGCGCGCCGCGGTGCGCCGCATGACCGAGGCCGGCGAGGGCGACCTGGTGATTGTCGCCAGCGTCGCCGGGCTGCGCGGTGGGGCGGACGAGGCGGTGTACGCGGGCACGAAGCACGCCCAGGTCGGCCTGGCCGGCTCCCTGGACCGCGAGCTGCGGGGCAAGGGGATCCGAGTCACGGCCCTGTGCCCCGCCGGCGTCGAGACAGAGTTCGCCCTGGGTGCGGGCCGCACCGCGGGCGAGCCGAAGCTGGCCGACTACCTGCGCCCCGAGGACGTCGCGCACGCCATCCGGGTGGTGCTCGAGCAGCCGAGGACCGTACGCACCGCGCTCTGGTCGATGTGGAGCATGCAGCAGGACAGCTGAGCCCTCGGGGAGGCCTGCGGGAGGACAGGAGGTGGGGGTGTCGGACGTGCTTGAGAGCTGAGGACACATCCGGCGAGCGCGGGTTCGCCGAGGGTCGCGGGGCGGGTCGCCGGGCGGGTCGCCGGGGGTCGCCGCGCAGTCGCTGGTCGTTCGTGTCGTCAGCGCTCAAGCACGCGAAACGCGCCCCCGATCCCCCGGCTCGCCCTCGTCACCGGTCTCGACCCCGGCCTTGGCGGCGACGACGGCGTCGAAGACTCGCCGTTTGGGGACGCCGAGCTGCGCTGCCACGCCCGCGATCGCCTCCTTGCGCGCCTCACCGGCCTCCTCTCGAGCGGCGACCAGGCGGGCCAGCTCGGCGGGCTCGGCGGCGGTGGCGACGGCTGGTGCGCCGGCGACCACGACGGTCACCTCGCCGCGTACGCCCTCCGCGGCCCAGGTGGCGAGCTCGTCCAGGGGGCCCCTGCGCACCTCCTCGTAGGTCTTGGTCAGCTCCCGGCAGACGGCCGCCCGCCGCTGCGGTCCCAGGGCGGTCGCCAGCGCAGCGAGCGCGTCGGCGAGCCGGTGGGGGGCCTCGAAGAAGATCAGCGTCCGGGGATCGGCGGAGAGCTCGTGCAACCGGGCGGCCCGCTCCCCCGCCTTGCGGGGCAGGAAGCCCTCGAAGCAGAAGCGGTCGACGGGCAGGCCGGAGACGGCGAGCGCCGTGAGCACGGCCGAGGGCCCGGGCACCGCCGTGACCCGCACGCCCGCCTCGATCGCCGCGGTCACCAGCCGGAAGCCTGGATCGGACACCGAGGGCATGCCCGCGTCGGTGACGAGCAGCACCCGCCGCCCCGCCACCAGGGCGTCGACGAGCTCGCCGGTACGGGCCGCCTCGTTGCCCTCGAAGTAGGAGACGACGCGACCAGTCGGCTCGACGTCCACGGCGACGCACAGCCGGCGCAGGCGGCGGGTGTCCTCGGCAGCCACCACGTCGGCCGAGGCCAGCTCGGTGGCCAGCCGGGACGACGCGTCCGACACGTCCCCGATGGGCGTGGCGGCGAGAACGAGCAGGCCCGGCATGGAGCGAAACCTACGATGCCCGGGTGACGAGTGCCGCAGTGACGCAGACGGCCCCGCCCCAGGGAGGCGGCGTCCCGCTGCCCCGGGCGGCGCGGGACCGGCCGACGCCACGGCTGCGCGAGCCGATGCCCACCGACCGTCTCATCGGCTGGCTCGCGCCGCTGCTCGTCACCGCCGTCGCCGGGCTGCTGCGCTTCTGGCGGCTCGGGGAGCCGCGGGCCTTCGTCTTCGACGAGACCTACTACGCCAAGGACGCGCACGCGCTGCTGCGCTTCGGCATCGAGCAGGCGTTCACCACCGACGCGAACGAGCGCATCCTCGCGGGCGACCTCGAGGTGTTCACCGGCGAGCCCGCGTTCATCGCCCACCCACCTGCGGGCAAGTGGGTCATCGCCCTGGGCGAGGGCGTCTTCGGGGTGACGCCACTGGGCTGGCGGGTCGCGGTGGCGGTGCTCGGCACCCTCTCGGTGCTGATGCTGGCCCGCATCGGCCGCCGCCTGTTCCGCTCCACGCTGCTCGGATGCGCCGCCGGCCTGCTGTTCGCCCTCGACGGCCTGCACTTCGTGCACAGCCGCACCGCGCTGCTCGACCCGATCCTCATGGTCTTCGCCCTCGCGGCGTTCGGCTGCCTGCTCCTCGACCGCGACGCCGCCCGCAGCCGCTTGGCGGCCGGGCGCTCGCCCGGCCTGCGGCCCTGGCGCCTGCTCGCCGGCCTCTGCCTCGGCCTGGCGGCCGGCACGAAGTGGAGCGGGATCTTCTTCGTGGCCGCGTTCGGGCTGCTCACCGTGGCCTGGGACTACGGCGCCCGCAAGGCCGCGGGAACCCGGCGACCGGTCTGGGTCGCGCTGCTGCGCGACGCACCCCTTGCCTTTGTCGCGATCGTCGGGGGCGCCTTGGCGTCGTACCTGGCGTCCTGGACCGGTTGGTTCCGCTCCGACGACGGGTGGGGCCGGCGTTGGGCGGAGGAGAATCCCGACGGCGCACCGGTGCCCGCTGCGCTACGCAGCCTCTGGCACTACCACGCGGAGATGTGGCGATTCAACACCGGCCTCGACGACTTCCACCCCTACGCGTCGAACCCCTGGAGCTGGCCCCTGCTAGGTCGGCCGGTCTCCTTCTTCTACGAGGGCCCCAAGCTCGGCGAGGCGGGCTGCACGGTGGAGAGCTGCTCGCGGGCCGTCACCGCCCTGGGCACGCCCGCGCTGTGGTGGGCGGGCCTGGCCGCGGTCCTGGTCACCGCCGTCTGCTGGCTGGGTCGCCGCGACTGGCGGGCCGGTGCGATCGTCGCCGGGGTCGTCGCCGGCTATCTGCCCTGGCTGGCCTTCCAGGGCCGCACCGTCTACTCCTTCTACGCCATCGCCTACCTGCCCTGGGTGGTGCTCGCCCTCACGTACTGCCTGGGCCTGGTGCTCGGACCGGCCGCGACGAGCGCGCGGCGGCGTACGTGGGGGGCGGGACTGGCCGGCGCGTATGTGCTGCTGGTCGCCATGAACTTCTTCTGGCTCTATCCCGTCCTGGCGGCGCAGGTGGTGCCCTATCCGGAGTGGGCCGCGCGCATGTGGTTCGGGAGCTGGATCTGACCTGCGGGCGGGTGCTCAGCCCAGCTCGGTGATGCGCGAGCGCACCTGGTCCACCAGCGCGGAGGGCACGTTCGTCATGCCGTGCGCGCTTCTGGCGTGCGCCGCGACGGCGCCCAGGATCTCCTGCTCGGTGGCGTAGACGAAGCGCGCGTCGCAGCCGGGCACGACGTCACCGCAGGCGAATTGCTTCACGAGTGCCTCCTCGAGCTGGCCTATGTCCCAACCATCGGCAGCTGTCCGTCGCTTCTGGAGTCGGCCAGTCGGCTGAGCAGCCGCTCGACCCGAACCATCCCGAGGTAGCGCCCGCCCGCGTCCGTGCACACCACCGGGTCGAACCGGGATCCCGGAGGACGGGCGATCACCCGGCGGGCGAGCTCGGCGACGCCGGTCGTCGGCGAGGTGCGCAGCAGATCCGGGACGAAGCGGTACGACCCGGGCGGATCACCCTCGCGCAGCAGCGGCAGCAGCAGCCCGCGGGGGCAGCCGTCGGCATCGAGCGCCACGACCGGCGAGCCGGCGGGCACGACGGGTGCGTCGAGCGGCAGCGGCCCGGGCAGAGGCAGCCGGTCCGCGGGCACCGTGGGGGCCAGCTCCAGCAGGCTCGCGACGTGATCACCCAGTCGGGCCTGCGCGGACAGCTCCCGGATCCGCTCCGCCGTGGCGGGGTCCGGGGCGCTCCAGGGCGCCGCGGGGCGACCCAGCAGCCAGCCCTGGGCGAGCGGGATCCGCAGCCGGCAGGCGGCAGCCAGCTCACCGTCGGTCTCCACGCCCTCCGCGAGCACCCAGGCGTCGAGCTGGCCGGCGACGACGCCGAGCATCTCCACCAGGGCGAGCTTCGCCTCGTCGGAGTCCATGTGCTGGACCAGGGACCGGTCGACCTTCACGATCTCGGGACGGACCGCGAGCAGCTGCTGCAGCCCCGAGTACCCGCTGCCCGCGTCGTCGAGGGCGAAGAGTGCCCCCTGGGCGCGCATGCGCTGCAGCACCTCCTGCAGCTCGTCTCCGGGGGCGGCGGCCTCAGACGCGTCCGGCTGTCCCCGCGTACGGCACGTGCTCAGTCAGCTCGAACACCAGCCGGTGCAGCGGTTGTCCGTGGACCACCCGCTGGACGGCGTCGCCGGCCAGCAGGTTCGGGGTGATGTTGGCGGTGAGGAAGCAGCCGGCCGTCAGCAGCTCGCGCGCGGCGAGCACCTGACGCACGACCCGCGCCTCCAGCTGGGCGCCGCAGCCGAGGCGGGCACCGGCGGCGAACCACTGGTCCGGGGAGCGGTACGGCTCGCTGTCGAAGCGGGCCAGAGCCTCATAGCCGGCCGCGACGCCCCGCACGAGGTCGACGACCGGCTGGAAGACCAGCCGGGGCTGGCGGGGATCACTCAGCGCCCGCTCGACCTCGCCCGCCTCGATCGCGGGGAGGGTTTCGCTCATGGCCCTCCGCTCCGCGGAGCCGGCGCTCCTCACCCGTCTCGATCGGGCGCAGGCCACCCCAGCCGAGGGGCCGTACGGAGGATCGGGGCTCGGGCAAGCCGCTGGACTCGACCTAGCGGCGTCGGAGGTACAGCTTCGCCGCCCGGGCCAGGAACCGGTTGCGGTCGGCGGCCTCCAGGGCGCGCACCTTGGCCTCGAAGACGAGCGCCCGCGTCGCGCTGGCCAGCCGCGTCCTGGCCGGCGCCTCGCTCGGCTGCTCGCGGCGACGCATCTTCCACCAGTAGGTCGCGTGGTACTCGGCGGTCGCGGTCAAGGCGGCGATCGCGGCGTCCGCGAGCTCGCCGTCCGTCACCTCGTGGGGGTCGCCGCCGGCGCCGGGCGCCGTGCCGGGCAGCAGGTCATCGAGATCGCCCACGACGTCATACGAGCCGTTCTTCAGGAACTCCACGAGGTCCCTGGATGCCTCCTCGGCCCAGCTCCGCTCCGCCTCCGGCAGCGTGATGGGCGTGACGCTCGCCCTGCTGCGGAGGACGGGCTTCAGGAGGTTGACGGTGTGGCGGTACTGGCGCTCGTTGAGCCGCCCGCCCAGGCTCACGTTGAGCCTGCGCAGCAGCTCCGCCTCCACCCTGCCGATGGCGGTGTTGACCCCCTTGTCGGGTGGTGTCAGGGCTGCGTAGTCGAGGCCGGCGGCCACCGCGAACCGCTCGAGCAGGGCGGTCGGCGGGCTGCCGGCACCGGGCACCACGACGACGTGGATGCGCTCCGCGGGCACGACGCTCGCCCAGGTGGCGAGCACCCGCCTGAGGTCGTAGCGCAGCCAGAAGCCGACTCCTGCGCTCGGCGGCCCCTGCTCCGGGTCGCGCACCGCGGCCAGGAAGTCCGGCCAGGGGCAGGTGGAGCCCTTGGCCAGCTCCTGCTGCCACATCGAGCCCAGGACGCGTCCGAGATCTCGTACGGTGACGACGACGTGCACCTCTGCCGGTCGCAGGTCGTGCACCACGCGCCGGGCCACGCCCCGGGCGGCGTGCACCAGCAGCTCCTCGGAGAGCACCACCTGCTCGCCCGGTCCGCTGCGCACGCGATCGAGCAGCGCCTGCCACGACCCCGGCACCTCGGGCTGGTCGACGCCTCGCAGCCGTCGCCCGAGCAGGTCCCAGACGGCGCGCCGCTGGAACTGCTGGCGGTCACCGGGGACCAGCACGCCCGCCTCGGCCAGCCGGTCCTTGCTGGCCCACAGGGCCTTCTGCAGGTAGGACGTGCCGGTCTTCGGCAGGCCGACGTGGACGTACGCGCGGTGCACGACCACCACTCCTCCACGGCTGAGCGGTCGGGGGACAATCCGCGAAATGCAAGAACGCCGCAGCGTGTGCTACGGCGTTCTTCTTGGCGTGGAGCTGAGGGGATTCGAACCCCTGACCCCCTCGATGCGAACGAGGTGCGCTACCGGACTGCGCTACAGCCCCAGGACCGGCTCGAGGTTATCACCGCTACTCGTTCACGGCCCGGGGTGCGTCGGCGTCGTCGGCTGCGGGCTGGGGGGCTGCGGGCTGGGGGGCTGTGGGCTCGGAAGTCGCGGGCACGGCGACCCAGCGGGCGCCGGAGGCGAGCTCGATCGTGCGCTGGGGTCGGCGGGCCGACGGCGGAGTGACGTACGTGGGCAGCGGCACGGAGCGAGGCTCCCAGGCCTGCTCGGCGTTGGCGGCCGCGATGCGGGCGGCCTCCTCGAGGGCGGGCAGCTCCTCGGCGCGGGCGTCCGCGGCGGCCTGGGCCAGGG
>JALYMT010000372.1 GCA_030773555.1 Actinomycetota bacterium
CGCCTTCGACGGCGCCGGCGAGTGGATCCCGCTGACCTCGGACCGGAAGAGCTACGTGCCCGGCTTCAGCGTGGAGGAGGTGCTGGTCCACACCCGGCTCGCGGCCGACACGGTGCGGCCGACGAAGATGGACCGGCCGGAGGACATCGAGCCGAACCCGGTGACGGGCACGGTCTACTGCTCGCTGACCAACAACACCAAGCGCACCGCGGAGCAGGTCGACGAGGCCAACCCGCGGGCGGCGAACAAGCACGGGCAGGTGCTCGAGATCTCGGAGCGGGGCAACGATCCGACCGCGACCCGCTTCGCCTGGACGCTGCTCATCGTCGCCGGGGACCCCACGAAGCCGGACACCTACTACGGCGGCTACGACACGTCGCAGGTCAGCCCGATGTCCGCACCCGACAACGTGGCGTTCGACCCCTCGGGGCACCTGTGGGTCACGACCGACGGCAACGAGCTGGGCTTCCACGACGGCCTGTACGCGGTGCCGACGCGGGGACGGGAGCGGGGGCACGCGAGGCTGTTTATGACGGTGCCCGAGGGCGCGGAGGCGACCGGGCCCGTGCTCACCGCCGACGGGCTCACCGCGCTGCTCGCCGTGCAGCACCCGGGGGAGGCCGAGGGGTCGACCGCGGAGAACCCGGCGAGCACGTTCCCGTACGGCGGCCGGCCGCGTCCCACCGTCGTCGTGGTGTGGCGGACGGGGCCCGGCTCCCCGCGCATCGGCGCGTAGGAGGGGGCTGGGCGGGAGTCGTCAGGCGACGAGTTCGAGCAGCCGGTGGGCGTCGGGCAGCTCGCGCAGGCGGGCCACGGTCGCCTTCTCGATCTGCCGGATGCGCTCGCGGGTCAGCCCGAGGCGCTCACCGATCTGCTGGAGCGAGTGCTCGTTGCCGTCGGCCAGCCCGAAACGCAGCCGCATGACGGTCGCCTCCCGGTCGGGAAGCTGCCCGAGCAGGTTGTCGATCTGGGTCCGCAGGGCGGCGAACTCCACCGCCCGCTCCGCGTCGATGACGCCGGTGTCCACGATCAGGTCGCCGACCACCGCGTCGGCGTCGTCGCCGATCGGACTGTCGAGGCTCATCGGGTCGCGGGCCAGCGCGATCAGGTCACTCATCTTGTCGATGGACAGGTCCATGGCGGCCGCCAGCTCCTCGACGGCGGGCTCGCGACCGAGCTCCACGATCAGGTGCCGGCGCAGTCGCGCCAGCTTGCTGAGCTGCTCAGCCACGTGCACGGGCACCCGGATCGTGCGGGACTGGTCGGCCAGCGCACGGGTCATCGACTGGCGTAGCCACCACATGGCGTACGTGCTGAACTTGAACCCGGCGCGCCAGTCGAACTTCTCGACTGCGCGGATGAGCCCGAGGTTGCCCTCCTGCACCAGGTCGAGCATATCGAGGCCGCGGTTCTGGAACTTCTTCGCCGCCGACACCACCAGCCGCAGGTTGGCGGTGAGCATGTGCTCCTTGGCCCGCTGCCCGTCGGCGACCAGCCGGCGCAGCTCGTCCACCGTCGGCCGGCCGGGAAGGTCGCGCAGGACCGCTGGCCCCGACTGCTCGACCTGCTCCAGGAGGTGGGCGGCGAACAGCCCGGCCTCGATGCGCTGGGCGAGCTCCACCTCCTGCTCGGCGGTGAGCAGCTTCACCTTCGCGACGTCCTGCAGGTAGGAGCGGACCAGGTCCTCGGTGGGCGCCGGCGTGTCGAGGTCGACGACCTCGGTCTCCTCGACCGCGATCTCGACTGCGGCCTCGGGAGCCGGAGGCTCGACCGAGGGGGCGGCAGGGGGCTGGGCGACGGCGGGCTCCGACCGCGCCACCTTCTTCTTCCGCTGCTGCTGGGCTGGCACCGCCACGGCCGGGGCGGCCTGGCGGCGGGAACTGCTGCGGCTGGGCTTGCTGGACGTCTTGCCCACCTCGAGTGCGGCGCCGGCCTCGGCGACGGCCGCCAGCACCGTCCGCGCCTCCCGGGGGGAGAGCCCGGCGGCGTCGAAGGTGGCCCTCAGCACGTCGAGGGACAGGGGTCCACCGGTCCTGGCGCGGGCCACCAGCTCCTCGGCAACGGCCGCCGAGTGGGGGCGGGCTTTGGGGGTGGGTGCAGCTGCGGAAGTCACGGAAATCCTCTCGGGATGCGCGGTGGGCTACGGCCGACCACGAGAGGGGCAACGCCCTCCGAGGAGGACGCGATTCCGGCCCCAGGTCGCGACGCGGCAACCGGCAAAGGTGACCTGCACCACACGGCGGGCGGGCCGATCAGCTGCTGCGGGACACCACGGCGTCGCAGAGATCCTGCAGCGCCGCCTTCGGCGGGCCGTCCGGAAGCGGCGCGAGCACCCCGCGAGCCTCCCCGGCGTAGCGGAGCAGGTCGCCGCGGGCCAGCTCGAGGGCACGGTGACCGCGCAGTCGGGTCAGTGCCTCCCCATGCCGGGCGGGGTCGGCCAGGTCGGCGTTGAGCAGCTCGCCCAGCCGCTCGTCCTCGGGGTCGGTCGAGGCGGCGATCAGCGTGCGGGCGTGCAGGACGGGGAGTGTCGGCACCCCGGAGCGCAGATCGGTGCCGGCCGCCTTGCCCGACTGGCCGCTCTCACTGGTCACGTCGAGGAGGTCGTCGGCGAGCTGGAAGGCCACCCCGATGCGCTCGCCGAAGCGGGTGAGCACGTCGACGGTCTGCTCGTCGGCGCCGGAGAGGAGGGCGCCGAACCGCCCGGAGGTCGCGATCAGCGAGCCGGTCTTGTCGGCCAGCACCGTCAGGTAGTGCTCGACCGGGTCCTCCCCCGCGGCCGGCCCGACGCTCTCGCGGATCTGGCCGGTCACCAGCCGCTCGAACGTCCGCGCCTGGATGCGTACGGCCTCGGGGCCGAGGTCGGCGAGCAGGTCGGAGGCCTTCGCGAACAGGAAGTCTCCGGTGAGGATGGCGACGGTGTTGTCCCAGCGGGCGTTGGCGCTGGGGGCGCCGCGCCGCAGCGCGGCCTCGTCCATCACGTCGTCGTGGTAGAGCGTGGCCAGGTGGGTGAGCTCGACGACGACCGCGGCGGGCACGATGCCGGGCGCGTGCGGATCGCCGAACTGGGCCGCGAGCAGGGCCAGCAGCGGGCGGAACCGCTTGCCGCCGGCGTCGACCAGGTGCCGGGAGGTCTCGGCGACGAAGGGGTAGTCGCTCTTGACCGACTCCCGCAGCTGCTCTTCGACCGCGGCCAGGCCGGCGACCAGCTCGGCGGCGAGCTGCGGGTCGAGCCGGCGCAGGCCGAGGAGGCCGTCGGCGGCCACGGGCAGCTCCTCGCGTCGGTCGGGGACGGCGGTCAGCGAACGAAGGTCGCGGCCCGACCGGCCAGGTCGAGCACCGACTGCGGGATGACCCCCAGCACCACGGTAGCGGCCGCGGCGAGCGCCACGGCCGCGGTCGTCAGGGCGCTGGGAGCGGCCACGGTGGGACCGTCGGGGGCCGGGTCGCTGAAGAACATCAGCACGATGACGCGGACGTAGAAGAACGCGGCGATCGCGCTGGTCACGACACCGACGACGACGAGCGGGGTCGCGCCCCCCGCCAGCGCGGCGGAGAACACCGCGAACTTGCCAGTGAAACCGCTGGTCAGCGGGATGCCGGCGAAGGCGAGCAGGAACAGGGCGAAGATCGCCGCGACGACCGGGGAGCGCCGACCCAACCCCGCCCACTGGGACAGGTGAGTCGCCTCGCCGCTGGCGTCGCGCACCATTGTGACCACCGCGAACGCGCCGACGGTCACGAATCCGTAGGCCAGCAGGTAGAACAGCACGCTGGAGACGCCGGCCGGACTCGCCGCGATCACCCCGACGAGGACGAAGCCGGCGTGTGCGATCGAGGAGTAGGCGAGCATCCGCTTGACGTCGGTCTGGGTGAGGGCGAGCACCGCTCCGACGACCATGGTGAGGATGGCCACCGCCCACATCACCGGCGCCCAGTCCCAGCGGGTGCCGCCGAAGGCGACGTAGAAGATCCGCAGCAGCGCGCCGAAGGCCGCGACCTTGGTGCACGCCGCCATGAAGCCGGTGATCGGTGTGGGGGCGCCCTGGTAGACGTCGGGGGTCCAGGCGTGGAACGGGGCAGCGCCGACCTTGAACAGCAGGCCCACGCCGAGCAGCGCGGTGCCGGCGAGCAGCAGTCCGTCGTTGCCGGGGACGCTGCTGACCGCGTCGGCGATGCCGCCGAGGTCGATCGTGCCGGCGTAGCCGTAGACCAGCGCCGCGCCGTAGAGGAAGAACGCGGAGGAGAACGAGCCGAGCAGGAAGTACTTCATCGCGGCCTCCTGCGAGAGCAGGCGGCGGCGGCGGGCGAGCGCGCTCAGCAGGTAGAGGGGCAGCGAGAGCACCTCGAGGGCGACGAACACCGTCAGCAGGTCGTTGGCCGCCGGGAAGAGCAGCATGCCGCCGACGGCGAACAGGAACAGCGGGAAGACCTCGGTCTGGGTGATGCCCGCCTGGGCGCCGGCGCGCTCCTGCTCCGAGCCGGGCAGCGCCGCGGCCTGGGGGGCGAAGGCGTCGCCGCCCCCGTCGAGGCCGCGCTCCCCGATGGAGAGCAGGGCGACGAGGGCGAGCAGGAGGATCGTGCCCTGGAGGAACAGGGTGGGGCCGTCGATGGCCACCGAGCCCTCGGCGGCCAGGTTGCGGGTGCCGGCGGCCCGCAGCACGAACGCGAAGGCGGCGAGCAGCGCGAGCACCGCGAGCCCCAGCTGCGCCGGATAGCGCGAGGCGCGCCCCAGGAAGGCCTCGACGAGGACGCCGAGCACGGCGGCGCCCAGCACGACGAGGATCGGCGCGAGCTGGGCGTACTCGATGGTGGGGGTCTCGAAGGGGGTCACGGGCGGGTCCCTTCGGCTCCGGCGGCAGCCGGCACGGCGGGGGGCGGGTCCTCGGCCTGCACCGACTGCAGGGTGCGGTCGACGGCCGGGTTGATGACGTCGAGCACGGGCTTCGGATAGAAGCCCAGCCCGATCAGCAGCGCGATCAGCGGAGCGAGCACCCAGGCCTCCCGGCGGCCGATGTCGGGCATCCGCTCGTTGCCGGCCGCGACCGGGCCGGTCATGGCGCGCTGGTAGACGAGCAGCACGTAGAGCGCGGCCAGGACGATGCCGAGCGTCGCGACGACCGCCGCGAACGGATAGCGGGAGAAGGTGCCCACGAGGACGAGGAACTCCGACACGAAGGTTGCCAGGCCCGGCAGCGACAACGTGGCGAGACCGGCCACGAGGAACGATCCGGCCAGCAGGGGGGCCACCCGGGACACCCCGCCGTAGTCGCGCACCAGCCGGGAGCCCCGGCGGGTGATCAGCATGCCGGCGATGAGGAAGAGCATGCCGGTGGCGAAGCCGTGGTTGACCATGTAGAGGGCGGCGCCCGAGGAACCCTGGCTCGTGAGGGCGAACACGCCGAGGGCGATGAAGCCGAAGTGCGACACCGACGTGTAGGCGATGAGCCGCTTGATGTCGGTCTGGCCGACGGCGAGCAGCGCACCGTACAGGATGCCGATCACGGCGAGGGCGATCACCACGGGGGCGGCCCACCGGGAGGCGTCGGGGAACAGCGGCAGGCAGTAGCGCAGCATGCCGAACGTCCCGACCTTGTCGAGCACGCCCACGAGGAGCACCGCCGCGCCCGCGGGGGCCTCGGCCGCCGCGTCGGGCAGCCAGGTGTGCACCGGCCACAGCGGCGCCTTGATCGCGAAGGCGGTGAAGAAGCCGAGGAACAGCCAGCGCTGCGTGGTGGGGTCGATGGCGCCGGCCTCGGCGGTGAGCCGGGTGAACAGGAAGCCGTCGGGGCCGCCCGGGCCGGCGACGTAGAGGCCGATGACGGCGGCGAGCATGAGCAGCCCGCCGAAGAGGCTGTAGAGGAGGAACTTCACCGCGGCGTACGAACGCCGC
>JALYMT010000373.1 GCA_030773555.1 Actinomycetota bacterium
CGCGTTGCCGGCGGATTCCGGGTGCCGGCGCGGCCGGAGCCGACGGCGGTGGCGGCTGTGGCGGCAGGCGCGGCGGCGCGTGCGGCCAGCGGCAGGTCCTCGTTGGGGTGCTCGGCGTCGAACTGCGCGACGAGCGGGCTCGGGTCGACCCCGAGCACGCGAGCCAGGTTGCGGATGTGCCCGCGGGCGTAGAAGTCACCGCCGCAGGGCCCGTAGTTGTCCTGCTCGATCCCCGTGATGAGCGTATGGCGCAGGCAGGTCGCCTCGCTGACCTCGGCCAGCGAGAGCCCGGCGCGCGCCCGAGCGGCCGCCAGCGTCTTGCCGATCGACACGAGGCTCCTTCCCGAAACGCGACTCGCTCCAGCGGCGGCGGATTTCAGGGGAACCGACGCGACAGCACACTTACTGTAACGGAACCAACACGCTACTTTCGCCTGACGCTTTCGGATCGGCTGGCGGTGTCGGGGGGCCGATGCTCCGAACGGTTGACCGGCCGCAAGCCGCCCGGCGCGCAGCCCCGGGGCAGCGGCCGCCTGAGGGACCCCGGGGCTACTCGCCCCGCAGGACGACCAGCACTCCGTCGAGCTCGTCGGGAGAAATCAGCACGTCCCGGGCCTTGGACCCCTCGCTCGGCCCGACGATGCCCCGGCTCTCCATCAAGTCCATGAGCCGGCCGGCCTTGGCGAAACCGACCCGCAGCTTGCGCTGCAGCATCGAGGTCGAGCCGAACTGGGTGGTCACCACCAGCTCGGTGGCCTGGCAGAGTAGGTCGAGGTCGTCGCCCACCTCCTCGTCGACGTCCTTTCTGCTCGCCGCCGCCGCGGTGACGTCCTCGCGGTAGGTCGGCTGCAACTGCTCCTTGCAGTGGCGGACGAGGGCCTCGATCTCGGTCTCGGCGACGAACGCACCCTGCACCCGGATCGGCTTGCTCGCGCCCATCGGCAGGAACAGCGAGTCGCCCTGGCCGACGAGCTTCTCGGCACCGGGCTGGTCGAGGATGACGCGCGAGTCCGACAGGCTGGAGGTGGCGAACGCCAGCCGCGAGGGCACGTTGGCCTTGATCAGACCGGTCACGACATCGACCGACGGGCGCTGGGTGGCGAGGACGAGGTGGATGCCGGCGGCGCGCGCCAGCTGGGTGATGCGCACGATGGCGTCCTCGACGTCGCGCGGCGCGACCATCATCAGATCGGCGAGCTCGTCGACGACGACGAGCAGGTAGGGGTAGGGCTGGACGACCCGCTCGCTGCCCAGCGGCGGGGTCACGGTGCCCGCCCGCACCGCCCGGTTGAAGTCGTCGACGTGCCGGAAGCCGAAGGCGGCCAGGTCGTCGTAGCGAAGGTCCATCTCGCGTACGACCCACTGCAACGCCTCCGCTGCCTTCTTCGGCGCGGTGATGATCGGCGTGATCAGGTGCGGGATGCCTTCGTAGCCGGTCAGCTCGACCCGCTTGGGGTCGATGAGGATCATCCGCACCTCGTCGGGCGTGGCCCGCAGCAGGATCGAGGTGATCAGCGTGTTGATGCATGTCGACTTGCCCGCGCCCGTGGCCCCGGCGACCAGGATGTGCGGCATCTTCGCCAGGTTCGCGCAGACGAAGCCGCCCTCGACGTCCTTGCCGAGGCCGACGACCATCGGGTGCGGGTCGCGTACGGCCACCGGCGAGCGGAGGACGTCACCGAGAGAGACGATCTCCCGGTCGGAGTTGGGGATCTCGATGCCGATCGCGGACTTGCCCGGGATCGGGCTGAGGATGCGCACATCGGCGGAGGCGACGGCGTAGGCGATGTTGCGGGACAGCGCGGTGACCCGCTCGACCTTCACGGCCTGGCCGAGCTCGACCTCGTAGCGGGTCACGGTCGGGCCCCGGGTGAAGCCCGTGACCTGGGCGTCGATGTCGAACTGCTCGAGCACCCCCGTGAGCGCCTCCACGACCGAGTCGTTCGCGCGGCTGCGCGTCTTGTGCGGCGTGCCGGTGGGCAGCAGGGCGACGTCGGGCAGGGAGTAGGTGATGTCGCCGGAGAGCTGCAGCTGCTCGACCCGGGCGGGCAGCGGCGCCAGGGGAGGCTCGGCGACCGGCGGAGCGGGCACGGGGTCGGACGCTGCTGCCGCCGCGTCCGCCGGCGCCGCGTCCGGTGCCGCCGCGGGCACGCTGGCGGGGCCGGCGAGCAGCGGGGTGTCGAAG
>JALYMT010000374.1 GCA_030773555.1 Actinomycetota bacterium
CGACCAGGCCGTTGCCTAATATAAAAAACAGGCCCCCGACGAGGCCGGCGGCGGCCAGCTGCCGCGGACGCACCCGCAGCGTCCGGGGCCCGCGGCGGGCGGCCAGCAGGCCGGCCAGCACGACGCCAGCGACGAGGAACCGGGTGCCCATGCCGAGCAGCGGGGGCGCGCTCTGCACCAGCACCCGGATGGCGAGGTAGGTCGAGCCCCAGACGACGTACACCGTCGCCAGCGCGGCCCACATGCGGCCGGGAGCGGCGGCCGGGCGGGCAGCGACGCCGCCGGTCACGCGCCGGTCAACCGGTGGCGTCGAGGCGGGCGAGCTGCTCGGGCGTGAGCGTGAGCGACGCCCCAGCCGCGGAGTCGCGCGCGGACTCCGGCCGGCTGGCACCCGGAATGGGCACGACGACGGGCGCCTGGGCCAGCTCCCAGGCCAGGCACACCTGCTGGGGGGAGACCTCCAGCTCGGCCGCGATCTCGGCGAACGCCGCGTACCGCTGGCCCAGCTCGCGCGCCTCGCCCATGCCGCCCAGCGGGCTCCAGGGCAGAAAGGCGATGCCGTGCTCCGCGCAGTGGCGCAGCTCCCCCTGGGAGGAGCGGAAGCGCGGGGAGAACTCGTTCTGCACGCTCGCGAGCCCGCCCTCACCCAGGATCTCCTGGGCGGTGCGGATCTGCGCCACGTCGGCGTTGGAGATGCCGACCAGGCGCACCTTGCCCTCGTCGCGCAGCTCCTTGAGCGCTCCCATCGTCTCCTCGTACGGCACCGCCGGGTCGGGCCGGTGGTGCTGGTAGAGCCCGATGGCCTCGACGCCGAGCGCCTTGAGCGAGGCCTCGCACGCCCGGCGGAGGTACTCTGGCCGCCCGTCCAGGCCCCAGCCCCCGTCGGGGGTCCGGGTGTGCCCGCCCTTGGTCGCCACGAGTACGGACGAGGCGTCGCCGCCGTAGGACGCGAGGGCGGTGGCGACCAGCCGCTCGTTGTGGCCGATGCTCGCGGCGTCGGGGGCGTACGCGTCGGCGGTGTCGATCAGCGTCATCCCGGCGTCGAGCGCCGCGTGGACGGTGGCGATCGCCTGCGCCTCGGGCACGTTGGGGTCGCGCACCGACATGGGCATGGCGCCCAGCCCGATGGCACCCAGGGGAACGGCGCCGATTCTCCTCGTCTGCATGGCCCCTGGCCTACCCGTCGCCGGACTCCGCAGTCCTCGCCCCGGCGTACGCACGGCGGGCCGGCTGCAGCTGCGGGGCGCCCACTCCGCAGTGCGAGCGGCGGTCGGCCTCCTCGTCGCGGCTGCGGACGAGCACGTCGTCGCGGATCGTGGCCCAGGCCAGCGCGCCGCCGGCCAGCATCAGCGCCGCGCAGATCGCCATCGCCCGTTCGTAGGCCCCGTCGAAGGCGGCCGGGTCGCGGTAGCCCTCGCCGGACAGGCCGATGAGCAGCGGCAGCACGGCCACGGCCAGCAGGCCGGCGGCCCGGGCGACGGTGTTGTTGACCGCGCTGGCCACCCCGGCGTGCTGCTCGTCGGCGGCTGCCAGCACGGTGGTGGTGAGCGGGGCGACGGTCAGCGCCAGGCCGAGCCCGAAGGCGACGACGCCGGGCAGCATGTCGGCGAGGTAGCGGGCGTCCGGGCCGATGCGGGTCAGCAGCAGCAGGCCCAGGCCGGCGACGATCGGGCCCAGCGTCATCGGCAGGCGTGGGCCGATGCGGGCGGCGAGCTGCCCGGCCCGGGCAGAGAGCAGCAGCATGATCAGGGTCACCGGCAGCAGGGAGCTGCCCGCGGCGGTCGGGCGGAAGCCCGCGACGACTTGCAGCTGCAGGACCAGGAAGAGGAAGACACCCCCTAGGCCCCCGTACACGAGGAACGTGACCAGGTTGGCCGCCCGGAACTGCGGGGAGCGGAAGATCGACAGGGGCAGCATCGGGGCGGCGGCGCGGCCCTCGGCGAGGACGAAGCCGCCTGCGGCCAGCAGCCCGACGAGCCCGCTGCCGAGCACCGCCGGCGAGGCCCCCTGTCCGGGCGCCTCGATGAGGGCGTAGGCGACGCCGCCGAGCGCGACGGCGCCCAGCAGCGCGCCGGCGAGATCGAAGCGGCCGTGCGCGGTGGGGTCGCGACTCTCGGGGACGTGGCGCACGGTCACGACGACGACGACGACGGCCAGGGGCAGGTTGAGCAGGAACACCCACCGCCACGAGCCCACCTCGACGAGCCAGCCCCCCAGCAGCGGCCCGATGGCGCCCGCGATGCCACCCAGGCCCGACCAGGCCCCGATAGCCCGCGCGCGGTCCTCGGCGGCGAAGGACGCCGAGATCAGGGCCAGCGGCCGGGAGTCAGCAGCGCCCCGCCCACGCCCTGCAGCGCGCGCGCCGCCACGAGCGTCGGCACCGAGGGTGCGAGGCCGCAGAGCAGGGACGCGAGGGCGAACCACACCACCCCCACGAGGAAGACGCGCCGGCGCCCCAGCCGATCGCCGAGCGAGCCCCCGAGGAGGAGGAAGGCGGCCAGGGTCACGGCGTACGCGTTCACCGTCCACTGCAGGCCGGCCACGTCGGCGCCCAGCTCCCGCCCCAGCTGGGGCAGCGCCACATTGACCACCGTCGCGTCCAGAAAGGCGATGCCCGAGCCCAGCACGGTGGCCAGCAGCACCCAGCGTCCGGAGGCGGCCGAGAGCCGCAGGCTGGCGGGAGCCACCGGAGCCGAGGTCACCCGGGGGAGTCTGCTCCCCCCTCCCGCGGGCGGCAATGGCCGTCGCCTCCCGGCGGCTACGCCCGCGGCACAAACCCGTC
This sequence comes from Actinomycetota bacterium, assembly GCA_030773555.1. GTDB lineage: Bacteria > Actinomycetota > Actinomycetes > JALYMT01 > JALYMT01 > JALYMT01. The sequence goes on from JALYMT010000374.1 coordinate 2,783, forward strand.
CGTGGGGCAGCTTCAGACCGGCCAGCGCGCTGACGAAAGGGAGAAGGAGGGGCAAGACCGGCACGATCGACGGGAGGAGCGGCTCGTGACAGGACGAGGACGGGCACGGACCTCGACGGTCCTGGCCACCGCCGTTCTCACCGCCACGAGCTCGGCGGCCCTGACCGCCGTCGGTCTGGCCGCCACCGCAGCCCTGGCGCTCCCCTCGCCGGGCGCGGCGCCGTCGGCCCTGGACGTGGCCGCCCCGGGCGTCCCGCGCCCGGTCGTGCTGACCGGCCCGGAGGGGTCTCCCGCCCGCCACTCGCCGTCGACCGAGCGACCCCGGCGCCGCAGCGGCGAGGACGAGGGCCCGGACAGCCGGATCGCCGACCTCGGGGGCGCGAGCGTCGTCGCCGTCCGGCCCCCGCTGCAGCGGCCCCGGGAGGAGTTCGTCCGCGGCACACTGGCTCAGCCGGCCCAGCTGCCCGCCTTTGTCCGGCGGTCTCGCCCCGTCCCGTCCCGCCCGAGCGGGTCGCCCGTCCCGTCCTCGCCTGCGGCGCCCGGCACCCCGTCAGGCAGCCCGCTCGGCCAGGGAGGCTCGCCTGCGCCCACGCCGGGCACACCCCCCGTGCCCGGCTCGGCCCCGGTCGGCCCCGAGTCGACGGAGGTGCCCGCGATTCCTCCGCTCTCGCCGCTGCTGCCGGCCCTGGGGTCGGTGACCCCGGCGCCGGTGCCCCCACCGACCCCGAGTGCGCCTCCCGTCGAGGCCGACGCGCGGCCCTAGCCCTCCGACGGTCGGCAGGAGGTTCGCGGACGGAATTCCCGCGTCGGGCTCTTCCCGCGGCGGTCGCGGACGTAGGTTGTCCTCGCGTACCCGGCGAGAGCGGCACGGCGCGGCACGGAGCCGCACGGAAGCGGAACCGCCCCGAGCGGCAGCGGACGAGGAGACGACGTGAGCCAGACAGCCGTCGGCCCGGCGGGCAGGGGATTCGAGGTCGGCAAGCCGGTCGACGGGCGTGCGGCCCCCTCCGAGCTCGTGCAGCTGCTCACCCCCGAGGGCGAGCGGGTGTCGCACCCCGACTACGACATCGAGGTGTCCGAGGAGGAGCTGCGCGAGCTCTACCGCGACCTCGTCCTCGTCCGGCGCATCGACACCGAGGCCACGGCCCTGCAGCGCCAGGGCGAGCTGGGCATCTGGGCGTCACTGCTGGGGCAGGAGGCGGCGCAGGTCGGGTCCGGGCGGGCGCTGCGCGCCGACGACTACGCCTTCCCCACCTACCGCGAGCACGGGGTGGCCTGGTGCCGGGGGGTCGACCCGCTGAACCTGCTGGGCCTCTTTCGGGGGGTCAACAACGGCGGGTGGGACCCGAACGAGAAGAACTTCCACCTCTACACGATCGTGATCGGCGCCCAGACCCTGCACGCGACCGGCTACGCCATGGGCGCCCAGCGCGACGGGGGCGAGGCCGCGGTGATCGCCTACTTCGGCGACGGTGCCAGCTCCCAGGGCGACGTCAACGAGGCGTTCGTCTTCGCCAGCGTGTTCAACGCCCCCGTCGTCTTCTTCTGCCAGAACAACCAGTGGGCGATCTCGGAGCCGCTGGAGCGCCAGACCCGCATCCCGCTCTACCAACGCGCCCGCGGCTTCGGCTTCCCCGGCGTGCGCGTCGACGGCAACGACGTGCTCGCGGTCCTCGCCGTCACCCGCGCCGCGCTGCAGGCCGCGCGCGAGGGCGCCGGGCCGACGCTCGTCGAGGCCTACACCTACCGGATGGGCGCGCACACCACCTCCGACGACCCGACCCGCTACCGCATCGCCAGCGAGGTCGAGGCGTGGAAGCTCAAGGACCCGGTCGAGCGGGTCAAGGCCCACCTGTCGCGCACCGGGGTCGCTGACGCCGACTACTTCGCCGCCGTCGAGCGCGAGAGCGACGAGCTCGCCGCCCGGCTGCGCTCGGGCTGCCTGTCGATGCCCGACCCCGAGCCGCTCTCGCTGTTCGAGCACGTGTACGCAGAGCGGCATCCGCTGCTCGAGGAGGAGCGCGAGCAGTTCGCGAGCTACCTCGCCTCGTTCGAGGAGACCTGATGGGGCAGATCACCCTGGCCAAGGGCATCAACCTGGGCTTGCGCCGCGCGATGGAGGCCGACCCCAAGGTCGTCATCCTCGGCGAGGACGTCGGCAAGCTCGGCGGGGTCTTCCGGGTCACCGACGGCCTGCAGAAGGACTTCGGTGAGGACCGGGTGATCGACACCCCGCTGGCCGAGTCCGGCTTCGTCGGCGTCGCGATCGGCATGGCGCTGCGCGGCTACCGCCCCGTCTGCGAGATCCAGTTCGACGGCTTCGTCTATCCGGCGTTCGACCAGATCGTCAGCCAGCTCGCCAAGATGCGCGCCCGGTCGCTGGGCGCCCTGGCTCTTCCGGTGGTCATCCGCATCCCCTTCGGAGGGGGCATCGGCGCGGTCGAGCACCACAGCGAGGACAACGCCGCCTACTTCGCCCACACCGCCGGGCTGCGGGTCGTCGCCTGCTCCAACCCCGTCGACGGGTACCTGATGATCCAGCAGGCCATCGCCTCACCCGACCCCGTCGTCTTCTACGAGCCCAAGCGCCGCTACTGGGAGAAGGCCGAGCTCGACGACGCGCACGCCGTCGAGACCGCGCCGTCGCTGCACGCCGCCCGGGTGCTGCGCGAGGGCAGCGACGTCACCGTGGTGGCGTACGGGCCGATGGTGAAGACCGCCCTGGACGCGGCGACCGCCGCGCAGGAGGAGGGGCGCTCGCTGGAGGTCGTCGACCTGCGCACGCTCTCACCGCTCGACACCGACACCGTCGCGCGCTCGGTCGAGAAGACCGGCCGGCTCGTCGTCGTGCACGAGGCGCCGGTGTTCCTCGGCCTGGGCGCCGAGATCGCGGCCCGGCTGAGCGAGCGCTGCTTCTACTCCCTCGAGGCCCCGGTGCTGCGGGTCGGCGGCTTCGACATCCCCTATCCGCCCAGCCGTCTCGAGGAGGACTACCTCCCCGACCTCGACCGGGTGCTCGACGCGGTCGACCGCTCCCTCGCCTACTAGCAGCCGGAGGCGCTCCGATGGCCGACCGCAAGCAGTTCCGGCTCCCTGACGTCGGGGAGGGCCTGACCGAGGCCGAGATCGTGAGCTGGAAGGTGCAGCCGGGCGACGCGGTGAAGGTCAACGACCCGATCGTGGAGATCGAGACCGCGAAGTCCCTCGTCGAGCTGCCTTCTCCGTACGCCGGGGTGGTCAGCGAGCTGCTCGTGGTCGAGGGTGAGACCGTCGACGTCGGCACGCCGATCATCAGTGTCGACACCGGCGGACCGGGGCCGGACCCGGTCGCCGTGCCGCCGGCCGAGGGTGCGGTGGAGCCGGGTCTCATCGGCGGCCCCGCTCCCGGCGGGCGCACCTCGGTGCTCGTCGGCTACGGCCCGCGCACCACCGAGGCCAAACGCCGCCCGCGCAAGGGCAGCGCGGTGGCCGCCGAGCCGGCCGCCGCGATGGCGCACCAGGCGCT
>JALYMT010000375.1 GCA_030773555.1 Actinomycetota bacterium
GAGCGCGACCCGCTGGCCTCCGCCGGTGTCATCGATTTCGGCGTCGGTGCCCGGGGCGGCCACCGCCGGCGCGCCCACCCGGGGCTTCGACGCGGGCAAGAAGATCAACGGGCGCAAGCGGCATCTGGTGGTGGACACCATGGGCCTGCTGATCGTGGTGATGGTCACTGCCGCCAGCGTTCAGGACCGTGCGTGCAGGACCGGGACAGCGTCAGCGTCTGGCAGCGGGCGAAGATGGCGATGCCCTCGTTGGCGCTGGTGTGGCCGATGGCGCCTACAGCAGGCGCATCCAGCAGGCGGCCGCGCGGACCGCCCACCTGGTGGTGGTCGTGGTCTCCAAGCTGCCCGGCCAGGGTGGGTTCGCCCCCCTGCCACGGCGCTGGGTCGTGGAGCGCACCCACGCCTGGATCGCTGGGCACCGCCGCCTCGACCATGATTACGAACGGCGTCCGGAGCACTCCGAGGCGATGGTCAAATGGTCGATGATCGGGCTGATGGCCCGACGCCTGGAACCAGCTGGACGCCGTCCATGGACCTGAAGACGGCGTTACTCAACACGTTCTCAGAGCCGACGGTCCGCCGGACGCGGCCGTCGTGCTGAGCCGCCGCGGCGCCGCCGACGAGCACCCCCTGTCCGCGCGGGTCGTCGGCGAGCAGTCGCGCGGCAGGTATCTGCTCGAGGTGGTGGTGGGGGAGCGTGACCTGCCCGGTTCGCTGCCCGCCCGCTGGGACCTCTGGCTGCGCCGGCAGGTGCCGGCGGAGGACGGCGGCCCCCCGCTCGTCCGCCAGCGCCGGCTCAAGGGGCCCGAGGCGCTGCGCTCCGCCGCACCGGTGCTCACCGTGGGGGACGGGAGGATGCAGCCCTACCTGACGGCGTCTGGCGCCCTCGGCTTCCGGGTGGCCGCCCTTGTGGGCGAGCGCCGAGGAGTGGCTCCGCGCGAGCTGCTGGATGCGGGCGCGGTGTGGGCGGCGATGGGGCGTGCTCTCCATGCCGGCGACGCGCGCGAGCTGGCCCGGAGGGTCCGCAGGCGGATCGGGGTCTAGCGCAGCGCGCGGACCTTGTGCACCAGTCCGCGGGGATGCGGCAGCGCGGTCACCGCGCCGACGGGCTCGGGGAGCTGTTGCCCGGGCCGCTGCCCGAGCCGCTGCCGCTGCCGGACCCGCTTCCCGTGGTCGCGCTGCTGGTGGCTCCGGGAGAGCTGGCCGGGGCCGTGCCCGTGGTGCTGGAACCGGTGCCCGAGCCAGTGCCGCTGCCGGTGCCCGAGCCAGTGCCGCTACCGGTGCCACTGCCGGTGCCAGCGCTCGCGCCGCCGGAGGTGTTCGGGGCTCCTGGACCGGACTCGCGCACCCCGGCACCGTCGTCGCTGCAGCCGGCAAGCCCGGCAGCGAGGGCCAGCAGGGCCACCGCGGCCGGGGAGGTGAGACGCCCGCGGAAGGACGAAGTGATAGGGCTCATGTCGGGTCTCCTCGATGTCCGGATTTCGATTCCCTGGATTGCACTGGGACGGGCTTCAGAGTTCTGCCAGGGCGTTCGCGTGCTCCGGCAGCCGCAGCTGTGGGCACGGGCCGACCCCGGAAGCCAGCGGATGACCGAAGGCGGCGAACTGGCGGGCGACGACGGCAGGCAGGTCGGTGCGTGGGACGAAGCCCGCGAGACGCCGCAGCCGATCGACGTCGGCGAGGCTATCGGGAACCTCCTCGGCAGCGGCCGGTTCCATCGAGACCCGGACCCGCCTCCCGACGGCGCCGGCGACCGCGTCGACCATCTCCTGAAGCGAGTGGCCGACGCCGGTGCCGACGTTCACGACCCCCGGCGCTCCCTTGCCGGCGAGGGCGATCAACGCGCGGGCCGCAGCGCGGACGTCGACGAGGTCGCGGGTGCGTGCCAGGGATCCGAAGATCCGCAGCGGCTGGCCGGCGGCGGCGGCAGCGAGCCAGCGCGACAGGGCCATGTCGGGCCGTTGACCTTCACCGACCACGGTGAAGGGACGGGCGATGATCGTGACACCACCCTTCTCCAGGCGTCGCCGGCACAGGTGCTCCACCTCGACCTTGCTCCGGGCGTAGCCGCCGCGGGGGCGTAGCGGGTCGGACTCCCGGCTCGGTCCGCTCGTAGCGCCTCCGTACACCGAGGAGGACGAGGTGACCAACAGAGGGACGTCGCGCGGGACCAGCGCGAGGACGCGGCTGGTGGCCAGCACGTTGTCGCGGTGCCGCAGCCTCGCGACGTCCGGTCCGGAGTCGCGCACGCCGGGCCGCGCGGCTAAGTGGATCACCGTGTGTGCGCGCATCAAGGCATCCTCGACGGCGTCGTTCCCGTCGAGAAGGTCGGCGGTCAGGGCCAGCAGCCCGGGCCGGGGAGCCTGCTCGCGACGGTCGATGCCGACGACGGCATCCCCGCGTCTCAGCAGGGCCTGGACGACCGCCGAGCCGAGGAAGCCCGCGGCCCCCGTGACGACCACACTCACGGGTCACCTCCTTTGGTTAGGCGAGGCTAACCTAAGCCCTCATGTCGCCACCGACGCAACTGCAAGACCCGAGCGGACTCCGCTCCCAGGGGCAGACAGCGGGGGCACACCCCCGCTGGCCCGCGTTGAGGGCGCTGGTGCGCCCGGGCCGTGCCGCTGTGGGTGTCCTCGTGCTCGCCCTCGCCCTCGCCTACCTGTGGCGCGCCGCGCGGGGCGACGTGCTGGGCCGCGTCGCACACGACCTGGTGAGCGACCCACTGGGCCTGACCGCCGCGCTCACGGCGTACGCCGCCGCCTTCGCACTGCGCGCGGAGGCCTGGCACCGGGTGCTTCCCGGGCTCTCCCGCCGCCACGCCTGGGCGGCGCTGCACGTGTCGCTGCTCGGAAACCACGTGCTCCCCCTGCGCCTCGGTGAGGTGCTGCGGGTGACCAGCGTGCTGCGGCGCACCCGGCTGCCGGGCACGCATGTGCTGGCCTCCGCGCTCACCTTGCGCCTGGCCGACCTGCTCGGCGTCGTGCTGCTCGCGCTGGTCTCGGTGCTGGCCGCCGCGCCGGCCCTCCTCCCCGACCTGGGCGGGCAGAAGGCCTGGGTGACGGTGCTGGTGGTCGCCACCCTGTCAGCAGCGTTGCTCGGCGCGCTGCAATGGCTTCGCCGGCTGCGTGTCCGTGGCCTGGTCGAGCTGCACCTGCCCGGTCTCACCGTGGCGGCCGCGACCCTCGTCGCCTGGATCCTGGAGGCCGCCGTCGTCTCCCAGGTGGCCTCCGCCGCCGGCATCGGTCTCTCGCTCGCCGAGGCCGTCGCCGTCACCGCGGTCACCGTCGCAGCCCAGACCGTCGCCGTCACCCCGGGCGGCTTCGGCTCGTACGAGGCGGCCGCGACGGTGACCCTGGTCGCACTCGGCGTCGACGGCGGCACCGCCTTCGCGGTCGCGTTGACCACGCATGCGGTCAAGACCGCGTACTCGGTGGTGGTCGGCGGGATCGCCCTCGTCCGCCCCGCCCCGGCGTACTGGGGCCGCCTGCGCCTGCCGCGCCGCCAGCCGTCCCGTCCCGTCCCCCTTCCGGTGGCGGATGACGCTCCGGTCGTCGCGATGATCCCGGTGTACGACGAGGAGGACACCGTCGGGGACATCGTGCGCCGCCTCCCGCCCCGGGTCCACGGGCGGCCGGTGGTGGCCCTGGTCGTCGACGACGGCTCCCGCGACGCCTCCGCGGCCCGCGCCGCGGCGGCCGGCGCCCGGGTCGTCCATCAGTCGGGCAACCTCGGGCTCGGAGCCGCGGTCCGGCGCGGCCTCGCCGATGCGGTGGCCCTCGCCCCTGCCGCGGTGGTCTACCTCGACGCGGACGGCGAGTACGCACCCGAGGACCTCCCCGGCGTCGTCGCGCCGGTGCTCGCCGGGAAGGCGGACTACGTGGTCGGCTCCCGCTTCGCCGGGCGGATCTCCCGGATGCTCCCTCACCGGCGCCTGGGCAACGTGGTGCTGACCCGCTGGATGCGCTGGCTCACCCGCCGCCGTGACCTCACCGACGGCCAGAGTGGCTACCGCGCGTTCTCCCTCGGTGCGGCGGCCCACGCCGAGATCGTGCACGACTACAACTACGCGCAGGTCCTCACGCTCGACCTCCTCGGCAAGGGCTACGCCTACGCCGAGGTGCCCATCCGGTACGCCTTCCGGGAGAAGGGCCGCTCCTTCGTCACCCTCGGCCGCTACCTGCGCAAGGTGGTGCCGGCCGTGCACCGTGAGCTCAACACCCCCGCCGGCCCGCCGCCCGCCGGCTGACGGGCGAGGCGTGCGGACCGTGGGACTGCCCGGCCCGCGCGCCGCCCTGCTCGGCGTCGCGATGCTCTACCTCCTCGGGCAGCTGCTGGTGCTCGAGTGGAACCGCTATCTCGAGGCCGACGAGGCCGTCTACCTCTCCCAGGTCGCCCCGGGCCCGGTGCCCGCCACCTGGGACGCGCACCGCTCCCTCGGCGTGCCTCTGCTGCTGCTGCCGGCGGCGGCGGTGACGACGGAGCAGGCCGCGCTCCGTCTCTACCTGGTCGGCGCATCCGCTCTCGCTCTGGCCCTCGCGTTCAGCCCCTGGTTGCGGCTCGTGCGGGGCTACGCCGCCCGCCTGGCCGCCATGCTCTTCGCCGGCTCGTGGGTCGCCCTCTTCTACGGCGGGGAAGCCAGCCCCAACCTCTATGCGGCTCTGGGCGCGGTGGGAGGGCTCGGCTGCCTCGGGCAGCTGCTGTGGCGTTCGGGCGGGTGGCGGGCAGCGCTGGGTCTGGCGGTGGTGGCGCTCATGCGCCCGTTCGACTGCCCGTGGCTGGCCGGATCCGGCGCAGCGGCCGTCCTCCTGCCCGGCGCGCGCGACCGCCTCCGCGCCGGCCTGGCGGTCGGAAGCGGGCTGGGCGCCGTGGCTGGTCGAAGCGGTCACCGACTTCGGTGGCGTGGCCGCCCGCCTCGCGCGGGCCCGGGAGCTCTCCCGCTCCGGCAGCGGCATCAGCCTGCCGCTGCACCTGCGCGTCCTCGACGGCCAGACGGTCTGCTGCTTCGGCTCCTACCGGCAGCCGCAGGTGTCGGTCGTCGGGCTGGCCTGGTGGATCGGCCTGGCGGTCCTGGCGGTCCTGGGGCTGACGCTGGCGCTGCGCGGTGCGGAGCGCCGGGCGATCGTCCTCGCCCTTCTCACCCGGCGCGACCGCAGCCACCGTCTACCTGTTCCTCAGCCCGGCTGGCGTTCCGCGCTACCTGTTGCCGGCGTACGCGCTGCTGAGCCTGCCCGCCGCGGTCGGGCTCCTTGCACTTCTGGCGTGCGGACGCCGACTGGGAACCGCGCCGCCGCGTGCTGCCGCCACCGCGACCGCGCTCGTTCCGCTTCTGCTGCTCGGCGGGTGGCACGCGGGCGTCGCCCGCAAGGTCTCGGTCGACGAGGGTGACGCGCGGGCCACCGTGCTGGATGCCGCCGGGCAGGCCCGGGAGCACGGGATCCAGCCTCCCTGCTACGTGCTCGGTGCCCGGGCGCCGGCGTTCGCCTACGCCTTGGGCTGCGGGGTGGCGGGAGTGGGCAGGTAGCGCCACCTGCGCGACCCCGGTCTCGTCGCCCCCCACCTGCTCGCGGGAGAGCAGGTGGGCGTGTTCTGGGGGGGGCCGGCTCCCCGACGAGTCCTACCTCCGCAGCTGGCGTCGGCTGCCGCTGCACACGTCATCGCGCACGTGGCAGTTGTACGTCCCGCCGCCCCGCTGAGACTCAGTCCTCGACGACATGGGTGGCGAAGCGCCGGCGCGCGGAGCTCCACGCCGCCTCGTCCCAGTCCGCGCCGCCCGCGCCGTCGGCGCCACCGAGGGCCGCGACCGCTTCGTAGGCCATCGTCAGCGCATGATGGGTGTTGTCGTGGGCGAACAGTCCCAGCCGGCCGAAGCTCGTGACCGACGGCAGCTGCGCTGCCCAGGCGTCCAGGGCGGCGAGGTCACGCTCGTAGCCGACCTCGTAGATCGGATAGACGTGCGGCAGTCGCTCCACGACGATCTCGAGCACGGGCGCCGGGGGCAGGCCCGAGCGGGCCAGGGTCTCCGCCACGAGGGCCGCGAGCTCCTCGTCCCGCGTGCGCCACAGCTCGTCGCCGACGTCGCAGGGCACCTCCGCGCAGAGCAGGGTCCGGTCGAGGGGGTCCGCAGCGCTGGCACGGTAGTTCGGCGGCTCGGAGATGCGGCTGACGGGCGTGTGCCCGCCGGGCAGGTAATGCGCGTCGAAGGGGGTCCACCGGAGGGCCCCCCCGGGGAGGAGCGCGGCCGTCGGGGCGACGACGAGGTAGACCAGCAGCATGGCGCGGAAGCGCAGCCGGGAAGCCCCCTCGAGTACGGGTGGAGGCGGGGTGGGGGAGGCAAGCCGGGCGAGCACCGGCAGCGGCAGCGTGGAGAACGCCCACCGGGCACTCGTGTGGCCCCCCTCGGCGGTGTGCACGGTGACGCCACCCGGCTCGGCGAGCACCTGCTCGACCGTCGCACCGGTGCGGATCGTGGCGCCCGCGTCGGTCGCCGCCTGCGTGAGGGCCTCGACGATCTGGCCGAAGCCGCGGCGCGGGTAGTGGAAGACCTTTCCCTGGCCGTCACCGCGGCGGCCGACCGAGCCGCGCAGGATGCGCGCCGCCACCTTCCACGGCGTGTCAGCGGTGACCCGCTTGCGCGCTTGCTCCCCGGAGATGCGCTCCCCGGGCAGGCCCCACAGCTTCAGCGCATAGGGGGCGTAGAGCGTCTCGTAGAGCGCGGAGCCGAGGCTGGCGCGTAGCAGCCCGGCGTACGTGTCGTCCTCGGGGCGGCGCAAAGGCGCGTGGGCCGCGTCGAGCGCCATCCGGGCGAGCAGCGCGGGGGGGAGGCTGCGCGCCAGGTCCCCGGCGCGCAGCGGGAACCCCACCCAGCGCTGCGCCACCTGCAGGCGGCCGTTGCGGGGACGGGTCTGCAGGTCCTCGCCCAGCAGGGCGCGGAGGTCGGCGAGCAGGGGAGCAGGGGTGGCGGGGTGGAGCCGGTGGCTGCCGCGGTCGGCCCGGATGCCGCCGACCTCGATGCTGGCAGCCATGCCTCCGACCCGGTCGGCCTGCTCCAGCACCGTGACGGACCGCCCGTCCAGGGCGGCGCGCCAGGCGGCGGCGAGCCCGGCGGGTCCGCCGCCCAGCACGAGCAGGTCGACGGAGCCGGTCACCGGGGAGACCTCGCCGCCCACAGGTCGTCGAAGAGCTCTTCCCAGCGCGGGCCGACGCGGTCGAGCGCGTACTCGCGCGCCGTCTCGCGTCCCGCCGTACCCAGTCGCCGCCGGCACGCCGGATCCTCGATGAGCTGACGCAGGGCGCCGGCCAGCGCGTCGACGTCGCCGGCTGGGACGAGGATCCCGTCCAGACCGGAGTTGACGATGTCGCTCGGCCCGCGAGGGCAGTCGAAGCTGACGACGGGCAGCCCCGCGCTCATCGCCTCGATGAGGACGAGACCGAAGCCCTCGAAGCGCGAGCTGAGCGCGTAGATCGAACCCTCCGCGAGCCGGTCGCCGACCTTGGACGTGCTGCCCATGAGGAACGCAGAGTTGTACAAGCCCAGCCGGGTGATGAGTCGCTGCAGCGACCGGCGCTGCTTGCCGTCGCCGTAGATGCGCAGCTCCCAGTCGGGGTGCCGGTCGAGCACCTGCCGGAAGGCGTGCAACCGCAGGTCGAATCCCTTCTGATGGGTGAGGCGGCCGATCGCGACGATGACGTTCGCGTCGACATCGGAGACCCGCCCCCCGATGTGCGGCAGGGCGTTGGGCAGGCGCACCACCTGGGTGCGGGCACCGCTGAGGAGAGCGCCGTAGTCCTTCTCGTCGTCCCGGGTGAGCACCGCCAACGCGGCCAGCCGCGGGTAGTAGCGGTGCAGCTCGTTCCGGAGGACCCGTGGGTGGTGCTCGTAGTGCATGTGCTCCTGTCCCAGCTCCACGACGTCAACGGGGGCGAAGCGGGCACCGAGGACGTTGAGGGCCGGACGGGTGGTGACCAGGATCCCGGGGTCGAGCGCACGAAGCAGCCGCACCAGCCGGACGTCGGCGAGCAGGCTCATGGCCGGAAAGGCGTAGTCCCAGGGGTTGCACAGCAGACTGGGCAGCGCAGCCAGCCGGTGCCGCACGGCCCGCCGCAGCCACCCACCGCGGTCGCGCGCCCGCTCTCGCAGGTCGATTCCGGTGGTGACGCGGATCCGGGGGTCGATCGGGAAGAACGGGCGTGTCTGGCGCCGAAGCACGCTGATGATGCGGACGTCCCAGCCTCGGGCAGCGAGGAAGTTCGCCGTGGTCAGCACCGTACGGATCGTTCCGACCATTCCGGTACGCGTGCATGAGGAGGAAGGTCACCGGAGGACGGACCGGGGGCGCTGCCTCGTCTGCTTCCCGGCGCACCGGTCGCCAGCTGCCTCGACCGCGTCCCGGAGCTACGGTGAGGCGGACCAAGCTCAGGACGCCGTCGCGCCGGCGGTGCGCGGGCGCGGGGCGCTGCGGCGGAAGACGGCGCAGGGGGAGCGGTCGACGATCGAAGCGACAGAGTGTTGCGCGCCGTGTAGAAGGCCCGAAGCCGGCGTGTGGTCCCGTCCCGCGCCACGGTCTGCGAGGGAAAGATGACGAAGTCCTTCTTGTCGCTGGGGCCACGTCCGCGGGTAGCGAGCGGCAGGATCTGAGGATCACCCTCGCCGGGGTGGAGCGCGAGGAACAGATTCCACACGTGCGGCCATCGAGCTCTCGCGAGGGCAACGCGGCTAGGTCGAGGACCACCTCGCTGGCGCCGGGGAGCACCGGCGCGCGCACCGTGTCGCCGCTTCCTTGGCGGACCGCGACCAGCTGCGCGGGAGCAGGGGGGACCGCGGCCAGCACCAGGCGCAGGTGCGTCTGCTCCGGCCAGACCTGCACCACCTCCGCGTGGGAAGGGGCGACACTGTTGGCGGTCACGGTGCTCCAGAGGCGCGGGTCGCGGAAGGAAGGTGAGCCTTGCCTCATGTGGAGCGGGCGTCAACCGGCGGAGCGTCAGCCGCGTCCCACGGCGGAGGCCCCCAGCTGACCGGGCGCCCCGGCGGGTGCGTTCCTCGTCGCCAGCATCTCCCGTACGCCGGCGATGTCGTCGACCACGAGCGCGTCGACGCCGGCGTCGGCCAGGGTGCGGGCCACCTCCGGCACGGGGCACCAGGCGAGGACCTCGAGACCGGCGCGGTGAGCGACCTCGACCGCCCGCACGCCCTCGTGCAGCCCGCGGGTCGGGTCGGGCCGCCGGGCGGCCAGCGAACCGACGTGCACGCCGACCAGGTCGACGCCGAGATGGCGGGCGGCGGCCACCGCGTGCTCGATCGGGAAGGTGACCCAGGTGAGCAGGCCCAGCGGCACCTCGGGCGCCCGCTCGCGGAGCACGAGCAGCGCGGCGGGGTCGAAGGAGGTGACGACCAGGGCGCGGCGGCGGCGCTCGTCCGCCACCAGGGGGGCGAGCAGGGCGGCGGTGGTCTCGCCGCGATCGGTGAGCGCGTCCTCGAGGGAGGTCTTGACGTCGAAGTCGACGCCGACATGCGGCGGCAGTGCGGCCAGGACGTCCTCGAGCCGGTCGACGCCGGCCGCGGCGAGCTCCGGCCCGGCGTACTCGATCACCCGGTCGCCGTCGGCCAGCCAGGGGTCGTGCAGCACCACGAGACCGTCGCCGCCGCGCCGGACGTCGAGCTCGACCCAGTCGAGGCCCTGCGCCACCGCGGCGAGCATCGACGCGAGGGTGTTCTCCCGGTGCCCGCCCACGATTCCGCGGCCGGAACCGCGATGGCCGAGCAGCACGGGCCGGGGCGGATGCGTGCGGAAGACGCTGCGGGACACGCTCAGACCAGTTGCCCGGGCGACGTCTGGAACCGGCGGTCGCGCGCGGCGCACAGCTCGCCGACCGCGGCGAGGAACCGTACCGTGCTGTCACCGGGGCCGAGGGCGCCGAAGTAGCGCCCGCGCAGCGCCATCCGCTCCCCGAGGCGCAGGTCGGCCTCCAGCCGGCTGGCCACCAGCGCGCCGAGGCGGTGCACGGTGGCGACGTCGACGACGTCGGCCGCCTCCGCGAGCGGGGTCGCGACGGCCAGGGCAATCGGGTCGTTGCGCCGGTCGGTCAGGAACATCGGGCTGGTGCTGCGCAGGTACAGGAAGTCGAGGGCCACGCTGGAGACGTCGGTGACCAGGGCGTCGACGCTGGGGAGCACCCCGAGGATGTCGCCCTCGCTGTCGATGTGACCGTGACCGGCGGCGGGGTCGGCGGCGGCGGCCGCGGTGAGCAGGCCGAGGATCGCCTCGTGACCCCGCGCCACCTCCGGCACCAGGCTCCGGGGCACCCGGGGATGTGGCTTGTAGGCGACGCGGACGTCGGGCACCAGCAGGAGCTGGCGCACGATCTCCTCGCCGAGCACGTCGACCGAGCACCAGTTGTTGTCCTCGCTCTCGCCCTGCCAGGTGGGCGCGTACAGCACGGTCCGCCGCGGGCTGGCCGGCAGCACCGGTGCCGGCAGCAGGTCCAGCTGCGGACGCCCGACCCGCACGACCCGCCGCTCGTCGAAGTCCAGTAGGCGCCGCAGGTAGCGCTCGGCGGCCAGCTCGCCCGCGACGAAGACCCGGTCGTACGCCTTGGCCTGGTTGCTGAAGCTGCTCAGCTTGTCGCTCTCGCCGTGGTTGACGTGCACGTGCATCGCGGTGCGCAGCGTCAGCGACTGGAAGTTCCGCATGCCGTGGTTGACGTAGACCACGACCTTTGGGTCGAGCGCGTCGTAGCAGGCCAGCAGCTGCGAGTACAACGGGACGTAGATCACCGGCAGCGACGTGCGCTCCACCAGCGCGTCGTAGGTCCGGACGCGGCGGACCACGATCGCCACCGGGCGGTCGGCGGCGAGGCGCTCCATCGGGGCCAGCCACTGCGCCACCTGGTAGAGCCGTGCGGGCACCTCGGCGAAGTAGAGGACGACCTCGGGCGTGAGCCCCTCGGGGACGATCGGGCCGCGGGCGGGCAACACGGGCAACAGGCGGCGGCGCGCACCCCGGGCCTTGCGCTCCACATAGTTGATCAAACGCCACGCGAAGCGGCGCGCCCGACCGGGCGCGGGGCGGGCAGGCATGGGGCCCGATGCTACCGTTTTCACCAGCCCAAGGCCCCGGGGCCCGCTCGGGCGAGGCGGGCCGAAGCCGCGAGCTTCCCGATTTGGCTGCTGATGAGGAGCTCCCGACGTGCTGGCGCGTGCCTCGGCCATCCTCCGTACCCGGGCGGTGATCCGGCTCCTCGTCGCCCGCGACCTCAAGGTGAAGTACGCCGACTCGGTCCTCGGATACCTGTGGTCGGTGCTGGACCCGCTGCTGCTCGCGCTCGTCTATTGGTTCGTGTTCACGCAGATCTTCACCGGTCGGCTCAGCCTGAGCCCGAACGTGCCCTACATCGTCTTCTTGCTCGCGGCGCTGCTGCCGTGGCAGTGGGCCTCCGGTGTGATCAACGGCACCTCCCGCTCGCTCACCCGCGACGCGAAGCTCATTCGCTCGACCAACCTCCCCCGCGAGACCTGGGTGCTGCGCACGGTCGTGTCGAAGTTCATGGAGTTCTTCCTGGCCCTGCCGGTGCTCGTGGCGTTCATGATCGGATTCCGGGTGGCGCCGACGGTCTGGCTGCTGGCGTTTCCGCTCGCGGTGCTGCTGATGACGGTGCTGCTCGTCGGCGTGGGGCTCATCCTCGCCCCGCTCACGGTGCTGTTCAGCGACCTGGAGCGGCTGGTGCGCATCTCGGTGCGGCTGCTCTTCTACGCCTCCCCGGTCATCTACGCCGTGCACTCGGTGCCGCAGCACCTGCAGGCGTTCTACGCCCTCAACCCCTTCGCCGGCATCCTCGACCTCTTCCGGCTCACGCTGCTGCCGCACCAGACCGTCCATCCCGGTCTGATGCTGGCCTCGACAGTGTCGTCGCTCGGGCTGTTCGTCGTGGGCATGCTGGTGTTCCGGCGGCTCGAGGGCCGCGTGCTCAAGGAGATCTGAGCGCCGAGTGATGAGGAGCCCGAGCCCGATGAGGACACCGACCCGATGAGGACACCGAGCAGCCCGGCTGACGGCGGCAGGGGCGGCGCGTGAGTGCCGCCTCCGCCGCTCCCGCGCGGGCCGCTGCGCGGGACGCGGCGTCCGTGATCGACGTGCACGGCGTCGGCATCCGGTTCCACCGCAACCGCCGCCGCCGCAAGTCGCTGCGCGAGCTGCTGTTCCGCGGCGAGACCGGCGCTCGCGGCGAGGACTTCTGGGCCCTGCGCGACGTCTCGTTCTCCGTACGCCCCGGCGAGGCCGTCGGCCTGGTCGGGGCCAACGGCAGCGGCAAGAGCACCCTGCTCAAACTGATCGCCGGGGTGCTGCTTCCCGACGAGGGCCGGGTCGAGGTCCACCAGGGCGTCGCTCCCATGATCGAGTTGACCGGCGGTTTCGTGGGCGATCTGAGCGCCCGCGACAACATCCTGCTGACCGGCGGGCTGCACGGGCTGTCGAAGCAGCAGATCCGGGAGAAGTTCGACGAGATCGTCGACTTCGCCGAGATCCGCGACTTCCTCGACACCCCCTTCCGGCACTTCTCGAGCGGCATGAAGGTCCGCCTCGGCTTCGCCGTCGTGACCCAGCTCGACGAGCCGATCGTGCTCGTCGACGAGGTGCTGGCCGTGGGCGACCGGGCCTTCCGCGAGAAGTGCTACGAGCGCATCGACGAGCTGCTCGCCACCGGCCGCACCTTCTTCCTCGTCTCCCACAAGGAGAGGGACCTGCGCCGCTTCTGCCGCCGCGGGCTCTACCTGAGCAAGGGCGAGCTCGTGGAAGACGGGCCGATGGAGGAGATCCTCGCCTCCTACAACGCCGAGCTCGACCTGCGGAGCCAGAAGCGCCGCGACAGAGCCGCAGCTTCGTGAGCGCGGTCGTGCCGGGGCGCATCCGGGTCCGGCCGGCGCCGCGGCTGCCGGCCGAGCAGCGCGTCCGCCTCCACGCCGCGGTGAAGTCCGACGACTCTCCGTTCACGACCTTCGTCATCAGCCCGTGGTCGAAGCACGTGGCCTGGTGGAGCGCGCAGCGCGGCATCGGCCCCAACACGGTCACCGCTGCCTCCCTCGGCATCGCGGTCGCGGCCGCCGGCTGCTGCGTGAGCGGGACGCGCGCAGGCTACGTCGCCGGCGCGCTGCTGCTGCAGGGGTCCTTCGCCCTCGACTGCGCCGACGGGCAGCTGGCCCGCCTGACCGCCACGTTCTCCCCGCTCGGGGCCTGGCTCGACGCGACCTTTGACCGGGTGAAGGAGTACCTGGTCTATGCGGGCCTCGCCGCCGGGGCCAGCCGGTCGGGCGACGACGTGTGGGCCCTGGCGGGTGCGGCCCTGGTCCTGCAGACCACCCGGCACCTGGTCGACTTCTCCTGGTCGGTGACGCCGGCGTCGCAGGCGGCGATCGCAGCCGGCGCCCGCGCGCGCGCGGCCGGACACCGCCGCCGCTGGCACTACGCCCGCAAGGTCGCGATCCTGCCGATCGGCGAGCGCTGGGCGCTGATCTCGCTGCTCACCGCGCTCGGATCACCGCGGACGACGCTCACCGTGCTGCTGGGCGCCAACGGCCTGGCGTCGGCGTACATGCTCGCCGCCCGGCTGCGCCCGCGCGACGCCCAGCGCGCCGCCTCGGCGGGACCGACGGGGATGGAGCAGGCCGCGACCGGCGCCCTCGAGGCCTTCCGCGACGCGGGGCCCCTCGCCCGGGT
>JALYMT010000376.1 GCA_030773555.1 Actinomycetota bacterium
CTGCTGGCCCGAGCGGCCCGGGCGGGAGCGACGGCTGCCCCCGCCACCGCGCTCGTGGCCGCGCTCACCGCGCTCGGGGTGGGGCATCCGGAGGAGGCGCTGCGGGCCGCGGTCGCCGCGGGCGGAATCGTCGCCGACCCGGACCCCGCGCTGCTCGCGGCGGCGGCCCTGGCCGCGGCCGAGGATGACGTGGCCGAGAACGTCGAGCGCCTGCTGGTCACCGCAGACGACCCCGGCGGCGCCGTGGTGGTCGTCACCGGCTGCTGCCCCGAGGCGCGGCTGCCCGCCCTGCACGAGCTGCTGGCCGCCGGCTCCGCGGCCCCAGCCGTCGTCGCGGATGCGGGCGGAGGGGCGGCGGCCCGGCTCGCGGCGGCGCTGTTGCTCCCGGTGGCCGCCGCGGCGGAGCTCGCGCGGGGTGACGCCGGCGTGGTCGTCGTCGCCGAAGCCCAGCGGGTCGACGCACCCGGCTTCGCGTCGGTGCTCGAGGCGATCCCCGACGGCGCGCGCCTGGTGGTCGAGGGCGATGTCGCCGCCCGGCCCGGCCGCGGGGCCGGGGACGTCTTCGCGGACCTCGTCTCCTCGGGCGTGCTCCCGGTCACCGAACACCTGTGCCCCGTGCCGGCCGAGGTCGCCACCCCCCGTGATCTGGCGCACGCCGTGCGCGCCGGCGACCTCCCGCCGCTTCGCAGCCCCGACCACACGCTGGTCGCCCTCGCCGTCGAGGACGATCCGCAGTGCGTGGCCCGGGCCGAGCAGCTCGTGCGGGTGTCGGTGCCACGCGCCTTCTCGTTGACGACGCCGGACATCGCCGTGCTCACCCCGCTGCGCCGGGGGCCGGCCGGCGCCGACGCCCTCGCGGTGGCCCTGCCGGGCTCCCCGGTGCTGACGGTGGACGAGGCCGCGGACCGACTCTTCCCGGCCGCTGTCGTGGTGCTGCCGGCGGGCGCTGCGGGGGTGCTCTCGCGGCCCCTGGTCCACGCCGCGCTGCGCACCGCGACCCGCCACCTGTCGGTGGTCCATGCGACCGGACCTGGCCTGGCCGCAGCGGTGGCCGCGGTCGGACGCCACCGGCGGACCACCCGCCTGCCCGGGCTGCTCCGCGCCGGGCGGCTCGGCGGCTGAGGTCCCAACCGTCGAGCCTGGGTTCCGAGGGGTGCCGGCGACTCCCCGGAACCGTTGCTCGTCAGTACCCCCTTATCGGTGCGGGGACCGGGCACCGCCGACTAACCGGCTGGCTCGTCGCTGACGACCTCGTTGACGCGGAAGATCATGCGATCGGGGTCGGCATCGTCGAAGGGGTTGTCGTCGAGGTCGCCTCCGGACTCGGCGGCGAGCAGCCAGACCGTGCCGCCCAACGGGTCGAGCCCGGCCTCCTCGGCGCTCTCGTCGAACCCGTCGATACCGGTGACCGCGAGCAGCTGGAACAGCGCGGCGCCGTGGTGGTCAGGCTCCCCGTCGGGGGCTCCCCCGTCGCTCTCGGCCAGCGTCTGGTGCGCTGCCCGCCCCGCCGACAGCAGGGCGTCAGGGTCGCTGACCGCGTAGTCGCGACGCAGGTACAGGCTGACCACGGGAGTGTCCTCGAGCGAGTCCACGCCCGCCGGCGCCGCGTCGCCGCCGGCCTCGAACGGCGTGACCTCCTCGTACACCTCGAAGAGCACGTCGTCGTACGTCTCGGCCGCGGCCTGGAGCGCGTCGAAGGCGTCCTGGACCGCTGCGTCCCGGCCGCCGGGATCACTGCCCGCGTCCGCCGAACGGCTCTCGATCACGGCCAGGTGCCGGTCGATCGCGTCCTTCAGTGCGCTGGCGGCGCGACGTACGGCTTCGGGGGTGGGCTCAGCAGGGGCCATGGCGTCGGGCCCGGTGGCGGACATGGTCCGAACTTAGCGCCCGGGGAGCCGACAGGAGCATCATGGGGATGATGGCGGAGTACGAGACTCAGCAGATCTACCTGCCGCGGGGCACCAGCCGGGGTGAGGCGCGACGGGTGCTCACCGAGCATGCCGAGTACGGCCACTGGGAGCTCTCCCGGCTGCGGCTCTATCCCGACGGCAGCCGCCGGGTCTGGCTGCGCCGCAAGGTGATCCGAGTCATGCGCACCGGCTGAGGCGACCGCCGTCCGGACAGCGCCTACGACGTGGCCAGGAAGCGATCCAGCACCCGTACGCCGAAGCGCAGGCCCTCGACCGGCACCCGCTCGTCCACGCCGTGGAACATCGCCGGGAAGTCGAGCTCGGCCGGCAGCTGCAGGGGACTGAAGCCGTAGCCCCGCATCCCCAACCGGGCGAAGGCCTTGTTGTCGGTGCCGCCCGACAGGCAGTACGGCGCGACCTGGCCCTCGGGATCCTCCGCCAGGACCGCGGCGGCCATCGCGTCCCACAGCGGCCCCTCGGGCTCGATCTCCAGGGCGGGCTGGTGCACCAGCATCTCCCGGCGCACCCGCGGCCCGAGGAGCTCGTCAACGGTGGCGAAGAACTCGTCCTCGTAGCCGGGCAGGAAACGCCCGTCGACCGACGCGCTCGCGCCCTGCGGAATCACGTTCACCTTGTAGCCGGCCTGCAGCATCGACGGGTTCGTCGTGTTGCGCAGCGTCGCCCCGACGATGCGGGCCATGGTCCCGAGGCGCGCGAGGGCCTCCTCCGGCCGGTCGGGGTCGAGCTCGACACCCAACGCCTCGGACACCCGGTCGAAGAACGCCCGCACCGTGGTCGTCATGCGCACCGGCCAGGCGTGCCGGCCGAGCCGGGCGACCGCCTCGCAGAGCTCGGTGACCGCGTTGTCGTCGTTAACCATCGACCCGTGGCCGGCCCGGCCCGCGGTGGTCAGCCGCATCCACGCCAGGCCCTTCTGCGCGGTCTCGAGGAGGTAGAAGCGCTGCCCCGCCAGCGTCATCGAGAAGCCACCCACCTCGCTGACCGCCTCCGTACAGCCCTCCAGGAGGTCGGCTCGGTGGTCCACGAGCCAGTGCGCGCCGAGCAGGCCGCCGGCCTCCTCGTCGGCGACGAACGCGAGGACGACGTCGCGCGGCGGCTGCCGGCCCTCACGCCGCCACTGGCGTACCAGGGCCAGGATCATCGCGTCCATGTCCTTCATGTCGACGGCGCCGCGGCCCCACACGCACCCGTCGCGGACCTCGCCGGCGAACGGGTCGACGCTCCAGTCGGCCGCCTCGGCCGGCACCACGTCGAGGTGGCCGTGCACCAGCAGCGCGGCGCGGGCGGGGTCCTCGCCGGGCCAGCGGGCGACGACGCTGGTGCGTCCGGGCTCGGGCTCCGTCACCACCGGCTCCAGGCCCACCTCGGCGAGCTTCTCGGCGACGTACTCGGCCGCCTTGCGCTCCCCCGGCCCGGAGCCGTCGCCGTAGTTGCTCGTGTCGAGGCGGATCAGGTCGCGGCAGAGGCCGACGACCTCCTCCTCGGCGGGCTTCCCCCCGCTGCTGGGGGTCGGATCCGGCTGGCTCGTCGACACTCGTGCTCCTCGGGGCGGGGACTGCGCGTCGACAGCCATCCTGCCCTCGTACGCCGCCCGCAGCACCCGGCGGGAGCCCGGGCAGGGGGTTTGTGCCCGGGCTCCTTGATACGGACCGGTTGGGACGGTGAGGATCGGGGCATCCGCGCCGCACAAACCCCACAGGAGGATCGATGACCACAGCGCAGCAGTCGGACCAGATCTCGGTTCAGCAGGACGACGACCATGTACCCGGTGGCGTGGTGAAGATCCTCGAGGTGGTAGGCAGCTCGCCGCAGTCGTTCAGCGACGCCGTCCGCAACGTCGTGCAGAGCACGTCCCAGACCGTGCGCGGCATCCGCGGCGTCGAGGTGCTCAACAGCAACGCCGACGTCGACGAGGACGGCAACCTCACCCTCTACAAGGTGCACTGCAAGATCGCGTTCCTCGTCGAGCAGTAGCCACCTTGATCCTGGGGACGAGGCTAGCGCCGGACGACGTCCCGCGCTCGCCTCGTCCCCGGGGGACGCTCTTCCCGGCCCACCGGGGGCTTGGTATCGTCGCAGGCGCTCGTCCGGGTGGCGGAATAGGCAGACGCGCTAGCTTGAGGTGCTAGTGCCCCACAAGGGCATGGGGGTTCAAGTCCCCCCTCGGACACGCACGAGTTCCACATGCAACCGCCAGGTTCGCGGTGAGGTGCACCTCCCGCGCGCTGGGGGCGAAGGTCAGACGCAGGTCGAGTGCGCTGTACAGCCCGGCCTTG
>JALYMT010000377.1 GCA_030773555.1 Actinomycetota bacterium
GCTGCAGGCCGCCCCGGCCGTCGCGCTGACCGGCACGGCTCTGCCGCAGGCGTCGGTGCCGGTCGCCACCCGCTACTACTTCAAGTTCGGCTCCCGTGGCCGCACCGTGAAGAAGGTGCAGCGCAAGCTGCGGGTCACGCCGGTCTCCGGCTACTACGGACCCAAGACCAAGGCCGCCGTCAAGCGCTACCAGCGCCGCCACCACCTGCGCGCCACCGGCGCCCTCGACGCTCGCACCATGCGCGGCCTGCGCATCGCCGTGCCCCGGGCCGCCGCCCGCGCCACCACGCGCGCCGGCTTCAACTACGGCCTCGGCCGGGTGCGCAGCCACGTCGCGCGCGCCGCGTACGACATCGGCCCCCGCTTCGGCCTCCGGCGGGTCGGCGGCTACCGCCGCAGCGCGGTCGATCGCAACGGCCACCCCGCCGGTCGCGCCCTGGACTTCATGGTGCGGGGCAGCAAGGGTGACCGGGTCGCGAGGTACGTGAAGTCGCACGCCAAGCAGTACCGCGTGGAGTACATCATCTGGGACCGCAAGATCTGGAGCGTCGCCCGCAAGGCGGAGGGCTGGCGCCGCTACCGCGGCCCCAACCCGCACACCGACCACGTGCACGTCAACTTCCTGCGCTAGAACTTCCTGCGCTGAACCACGCTCCCTCGGTGACAGGGGCTGGCGGACCGGGAGACCGGGCCGCCAGCCCCTTCGCGGCCTGACATTCCCCCGGGGTGCGTCACCAGGATCACAACACGCCGACATCCGCGACCCTTCGCCCGGGCGGGAGGAGCGGGCAGACTTGAAGGCATGGGCGAGTCCTCCATGGTCACTGACGACCTCCGGCGGCTGCACGACGACTACGTCTTCCGCCTCAACAGCGCCCTCCAGGAGGGCCGCGACGACCTCGTGGGCTCCCTCGCCGACGCCTACACCGACGACGCGCTGCGCATCCTCACCACCGTCTGAGCACGTACGACACCGTCCGGCGAGCGGATCTCAGTCGCCCTTGACGTTCACCACCTGCCGCAGCGTGTGGCGGATCTCGACGAGGTCGGCCGCGTCCGCCATGACGATGTCGATGTCCTTGTAGGCCTGCGGGATCTCGTCGAGGAACGCGGCGGTGTCGCGGAACTCGATGCCCTTCATGGCCGCCCGCAGCTGCTCGCGGGTGAACGCCTTGCGGGCCGCCGTCCGCGAGTAGGAGCGCCCCGCGCCGTGCGGTGAGGAGTTCAGCGACAGCGCGTTGCCCTTGCCCGCGACCACGTAGCTCGCGGTGCCCATCGACCCCGGGATCAGCCCCGGCCGCCCCGCGGAGGCCTCGATGGCGCCCTTGCGCGACACCCACAGCTCCTCGCCGAAGTGCCGCTCCCGCTCGGTGTAGTTGTGGTGGCAGTTGATCGTCTCGCGGGCGACGACCTCCTCGCCGAGGAAGGCCTCGATGCAGGCGACAACCCGGTCCATCATCTCCTCGCGGTTGACCAGGGCAAACCGCTGCGCCCACCGCAGGTCGCGGGAGTAGGCGTCGAACTCCTCCGTGCCCTCGGTCAGGTAGGCGAGGTCACGGTCGACCAGCTCGACCCGGTCGCGGCGCATCTTCGCCTGCGCGACCCCGATGTGGTGCTGGGCCATCCTGTTGCCGACGCCGCGCGAGCCGGAGTGCAGGAACAGCCACACCGCCGCGCTCTCGTCGACGGTCACCTCGATGAAGTGGTTGCCCGAGCCGAGCGTGCCCAGCTGCAGCCGCCAGTTCGGCGCGTACCGGTCGGGGTCGGCGTCGTTGAACTCCTCCAGCTCGGCGACCCGCTTCTCCGCGGTCGCCGTGATCGTGCGGTTGTAGGAGCCGGCCGAGAGCGGTACGGAGGCCTCGATCGCCTCCCGCAGCGGGGCCAGGCTCGCGGTCCCGAGGTCCTCGCGGGCGAACTGCGTACGCAGGGCGATCATGCCGCAGCCGATGTCGACCCCCACCGCCGCGGGCATGATCGCGCCCCGGGTCGGGATGACCGAGCCCACCGTCGCGCCCTTGCCCAGGTGTGCGTCGGGCATCAGCGCCAGGTGCGGCCAGACGAACGGCATCGCGCTGGTGCGCAGCGCCTGCCCCATCGTGTTGTCCTCGGCGATCGAGGCCCAGCTCACCAGCTTCTCCGTGACCCGCCGCACGTTCCCCCCCACGTCGTTCGAGTGCCCCGCCCACGCCGCTCCCAAGATCGCCAGTTTGGGTGGCAGAACGCAGTCGACTGCACATTCCCACCCACGTCGGCGATCTTCGTACGAGGGGGGCGGCTCGTAGGCTGGCCCGCGTGGCATCCGAGCTCGACGCCGAGGTCCTGGCCTTCGCGCACCAGATGTTCGAGCTGGCCCGCGCCGGTACGACCGAGCAGCTCGCGGCCTACCTCGACGCCGGCCTGCCGGTGAACCTCACCAACGACAAGGGCGACTCGCTGCTCATGCTCGCGGCCTACCACGCCCATCCGGCGACGGTGAGCGCGTTGCTCGAGCGGGGCGCCGACACCGGGCGCGTGAACGACCGGGGGCAGACGCCGTTGGGCGCCGCGGTGTTCCGCCGGTCGGCGGAAACCGTACGCCTGCTGCTCGACGCCGGCGCCGACCCGGGGCTCGGCGCGCCCTCGGCGCTGGACATGGCCCGTTTCTTCGACCTGCCCGAGATGCTCGCCCAGCTGCAGGAGGCTACGCCTCGGCCTTGACGGCGAGCACCGGGCACGGCGCGTCGAGCAGGATCCGCTGCGCGGTGCTGCCGAGGAGCAGCTTGCCGACCGGGGTGCGCCGGCGCATGCCGATGACGATCAGACCCGCGCCGACCTCCTCGGCCAGCTCGACCACCTCGTCGGCCGGGTCCTTGCCGCGCACCTGCTGGCGCAGGTCGTGCTCCACCCCCGACTGCTCGAGCGAGCTGCGTATGAGCTCGAGGTCCTGCGCGGAGGCCAGGCCGGGGTCGAGGTAGGCGTCGCCGTGCGAGGCGTTGACGACGAGCAGGCGGGTGCTCCGCCGCCGGGCCTCGTTAATCGCGTGGTGCAGCGCTGCGCGTCCCTCGGGCTTGGGGACGTAGCCGACGACGATGCTCACGGGGACTCCTCCTGGTCGCGGCCGCGGCCGCTGGGGGCGGGGGTCGGGGGCTCGGCGCCGGCCGCCGGCGGCGACTGGCGGCGGCGCAGCACGAACCGGTTGACCAGCGGCCAGGCGAACACGAGCACGACGATCGCGTAGATCGCGAGGGCCAGCGGGCTGGTGAACAGGGCGGTGAAGTCGCCGTTGCTGATGGTCAGCGCGCGGCGTCCCCGTGCTGGTCGACGAGATCGGCGGTCGCGAACTCCACGGGCACTCCCCGGTCGGCATTCTCGCCGCGCTAGAAACTAGTGGTTGCCGCGACTACGAGGAGTGGGAGCTGAGACCGGTGAGCGAGAGATCGGATGCCGGCGCCGTGCCGGACGTCGTCACGTCCCGGCTGCGCCTGGTGTCGCTGTCGCTGCCCGTCCTCGAGGCGCTGCTCGCCGGCGATCTAGGCCGAGCTGCCGCCCGCTCCGGCTTGGTCATCGACGAGGAGGGGCTCGTAGGTGCCGAGCACGTGTTGCGGCTGCGCCGCGCGCAGCTGCTGCGGGACCCGGGCGAGCAGCCGTGGTTGCTGCGGGCCGTCGTCCTGCGCGGCACGACGACGGTCGTCGGCCGGATCGGGTTCCACGCCCCACCGAACCCGCAGGGCGAGGTCGAGATCGGCTACGAGATCCGGCCCGGGCACCGCCGCCGCGGCTACGCCCTCGAGGCCGCCCGCTCCCTGCTTGGCTGGGCCGCGGAGCAGGGAGCCCGTCGCTGCCTGGCCTCGGTTGCGCCCGGCAACGCAGCCTCCCTCGCCCTCGCCGCCCGCTTGTCCTTCACCCGGCTCGGGCAGCAGGTCGACGACATCGACGGGCTGGAGTACGTCTTCGCGGTCGACCTCGCCCCGACCCCGCCGAAGACCACGACCGTGAGCGCCCTGGCCGTCCCGGCGGACCGGGGCGACGACGGCAACCTCGGCTGGGGCGAGCTCCCCGAGGGGGCGGAGGCGGCTGCGCACCGCTACGCCGAGGACCGCCCGCCCCACTGGTCGCCCTGACCGACGACGAGCGCGGAAGCGGACCCGCGAGACTTGCACGTCTGGCGAACCGCAGTCGAGCCCGGTCAGGCGGCGCTGCTGCGCCCACCCCGATAGGACCCGGGCCGGCGAGCGCGCCCCGACCCGCTCGTACGGCGACCCTCGCGGCGCACAGCCTCACCCGTCCGGTCGGCCACCGGTGCCGGCACGATGGTCTCGCCGCTGGTCGCCAGCTCCCGGACCGCCGGGTGACCCGGCTGCACCGACACCGACGAGGCGGCCACGCGCGCGTCCTCGTGCAGCTTCGCGATGGTGCGCACCTGGTCGGTGAGGGCGAGCGAGAGGACGGTGCCCTCCGCGCCGGCGCGCGCGGTGCGCCCGGAGCGGTGCAGGTAGTCCTTCGAGTCGGTCGGCGGGTCGTAGTGCACCACGAGGTCCACATCGTCGACGTGGATGCCGCGGGCCGCGACGTCGGTGGCGACGAGCACGCGGCGCTGCCCGGCGGCGAACGAGTCGAGCGCGCGCTGGCGGGCGTTCTGGTTGAGGTCGCCGTGGATCGCGGCGGCCTCGGTGCCCGCCCGGCTGAGCTGCTTCGCGAGGCGGTCGGCGCCGTGCTTCGTACGGACGAACAGCAGGGTGCGGCCCGGCCGGGCGGCGATCTCGGCGGTGACGGCCACCTTGTCCTCGGCTGCGAGCCGGAAGACCTGGTGGCGCATGGCCTCCACGGGGGCGGCGGCTGGCGCGACCGCGTGGAAGGCCGGGTCGCTGAGGTAGCGGCGCACGAGCCGGTCGACTCCGCGGTCGAGGGTGGCCGAGAAGAGCAGTCGCTGGGTGCCCGCGGGAGTGGCGTCGAGGATGCGCGTGACGGCCGGCAGGAAGCCCAGGTCGGCCATGTAGTCGGCCTCGTCGAGCACGCTGATGACGACGTCGCCGAGGGCGCACGATCCTCGCTCCATCAGGTCGATCAGCCGCCCCGGGGTGGCGACGACGACGTCGACCCCGCGGCGCAGCGCGTCGATCTGCCGGCCGATGGAAGCGCCCCCGTAGACGGCGGCCACCCGCAGCTGGAGGGCCCGGGCGAGCGGGTCGAGCGCGTCGGTGACCTGCACGGCCAGCTCGCGGGTCGGGACGAGCACCAGCGCGCGCGGGGCGCCGGGGCGGCGCTGACCGGCCGCGGCCAGCCGGGCGAGCACGGGCAGGCCGAAGGCCAGCGTCTTGCC
>JALYMT010000378.1 GCA_030773555.1 Actinomycetota bacterium
CGCGGACAGCGCGGACAGCGCGGCCAGCGAGCCGAACAGGCTGGTCTCCTCGGGCGTGGTCCCGCGCTGCAAGCCGGCGATGGCGGCGAAGGGGGCCTCGCGGCCGGCGGTGCGGGCCGCGGCGTCGAGGTCGAGCGCGCGGTCCCGCGCGAGGTCGAGGTGGACGGCCGGAGCGGACGTCGCGGCGGCGGGCACGGGCGGCAGCACCGGAGGCTGAGCCGCAGCAGCCGGCACCCGGGGGGCGGACGTGTCGACCTCGACGGTCAGCTCGAAGCGCTCCTGGGCGAAGAAGCCCGCAACGCCGCCCGAGCGGATCTTCTCGGCGTGGACGATGCGGGCCGAGGTCCCGAACTCGTTGCGGACCCGCGCGAGCAGGGGCTCGAGCTCGGGCCCCTCAAGCTGCAACTGCGTGAGCACCTGTGATCACTCCGATCGTGTCGAGCTGGAGCTGGTCGGCCAGCTCCGCGTAGGAGAGGACCGGCACGCGCGGGGCAGCGGTGCGGGTGAGCTTGCGGACGGCGGGGCGGAGCTGGGGCGAGCAGACGAGAGCGGGACGCTCCCCCCGCTCCTCGGCGGCCTGCGCCGAGGCGGCGACGGCGAGCACGAGCCGCTCGGCGTATGAGGGGTCGAGGGCGAGGAAGCTGCCGCCGTCGCCGGGTCGCAGCGCCTCGAGCATGGCGTGCTCGGCCAGCGGCTCGAAGGTGAGCACGGGCAGGCGGCCGTCGGTCGCGAAGGCCGTGGAGATGGCCGGTCCGAGCGCGGCGCGGGCCGCCTCGACGAGCAGCTCCGGGTCCTTGGAGGTGCGGGCGCGCTCGGAGAGCCCCTCGAAGATGCGGACGAGGTCGCGCACGGAGACCTCCTCGTCGAGCAGGCCCTGCAGCACTCGCTGGATCTCGCCGAGCGTGAGCAGCGCCGGCGTCAGCTCCTCGACGACGGTGGGGGAGCCGCCGCGCACCATGTCGACCAGGACCTTGACGTCCTCGCGGCCGAGCAGGCGGCTGGCGTTGGTGCGGACGACCTCGGCCAGGTGGGTGGTGATGACCGACGCCCGGTCGACGACGGTGCAGCCCATGAGCTCGGCCTGCTGCTGCAGCTCGACGGGCACCCACTTGGCGGGCAGGCCGAAGACCGGCTCGCGGGTCACGACGCCGGGCAGCACGCTGAGGTCGTCGCCGATGGCGAGCACCGCGCCGCTGGGCGCCTCGCCCCGGCCGATCTCGACGCCGTGCACCCGCACCGCGTAGGTGTGCGGCGGCAGGTCGAGGTTGTCACGGGTGCGCACGAGCGGCAGGACGATCCCGAGGTCGAGGGCCATCTTGCGGCGCAGCGACTTCACCCGGTCGAGCAGGTCGCCGCCGCTGGCGGGGTCGACGAGCTCGACGAGGTCGTACGCGACCTCCAGCTCGAGGGGCTCGACCCGCATGTCGATGGCCAGCTGCTCGGCCGAGTCGGGCGCCGGTCCGACGGAGGTGGCGGTGGTGGCCGCCGCCTCGGCCGCCGCGACGGCGTCCGGGTCGGGCAGGCGCATGCCGACCGCGAGGGTGACGCCGCCGACCAGCAGGAACGGCAGCAACGGCAGGCCGGGCACGAGGCCGAGGCAGATGGTGGCGGCGCCGCCGATCCGCACGGCCAGGCGCTGCCGGCTGAACTGTCCGATGATGTCTGAGCCCATGTCGCCGTCCGTCGCCGAGCGCGTGACGATCAGGCCGCTCGCGACCGAGATGAGCAGGGCCGGGATCTGCGAGACCAGGCCGTCGCCGACCGTCAGCAGGCTGTAGGTGCTGGCGGCCTCCGCCATCGGCATGCCGCGCTGCAGGACGCCGGTGGCGAAACCGCCGAGCAGGTTGATGATCGTGATGACGATGCCGGCCATGGCGTCGCCCTTGACGAACTTGGACGCACCGTCCATGGCGCCGTAGAAGTCGGCCTCGGCGGTGACGTCGGCGCGGCGGCGGCGGGCTTCGTTCTCGTCGATCAGGCCGGCGTTGAGGTCGGCGTCGATCGCCATCTGCTTGCCCGGCATCGCGTCCAGGGTGAAGCGGGCGCCGACCTCCGCGACCCGCTCCGCACCCTTGGTGATCACCAGGAACTGGATGATCACGAGGATCAGGAAGATCACCAGGCCGACGATCAGCGACCCGCCCACCACGAAGGTGCCGAACGCGTCGATCACCTTGCCCGCGTCGCCGTGGAGCAGCACGAGCCGGGTGGCGCTGATGTTGAGGGCGAGGCGGAACAGGGTGGCGACGAGCAGCAGGGCCGGGAAGACGGCGAAGTCGAGCGGGCGGGCGACGAACATGCTCATGAGCAGGATGAGCAGCGAGCCGCCGATGTTGACCGCGATGAGCAGGTCGAGCAGCACCGTCGGCAGCGGCACGACCATCATCACGACGATCGCCACCACGCCGAGCGGCACGCCGATCTGGCCCAGCCGGTTGGACAGCACGACTCTCTCCGTACGCAGGCTCGCGGCCCGCTCCGTGGCCGCGTGGGGGTGCCGTCCTGGCTTCCGGCGTATCGACAGGTCCACTAAACCGATTGAGGGCCGCCACCCGTTCGGCGCCGCTCGTCGCGCGGATGTCGGTGGGCCGTCCGTCTGACCTCCCACTTGAGAGGTAAGGTGGGAGTCGTGTCGTCCTCACCACGCTTTCGCCTGCGGCTCGACGAGAAGCGCCGTCCCACCCTGCCCCAGCAGCTCCTCGACGAGGCCGGCGTCCACCCCGGGGAGGACCTGCTCGCGCGCGTCGAGGGGCCGGGCCGCATCGTGCTCGAGGGGCCGAGGGCCGTGCTCGCCGGGCTGCAAGCCGCCGTCCGCGCCGGCCGCGAAGCCCGGGGAAGCACCGGGTCGCTGACCGAGGAGCTGCTCTCCGACCGGTCGGTCGACCCCAGCCTCGAGCAGTGAGACTCCCGTCGGGAGCGGTCGTGCTCGATGCCTCCTTCGTCCTCGCCCTGCTGGACGGGGAGGCTGCGGCCCAGCGCTTCGCTCCCCTGCTGGGCCGCGCGGAGATGCCTTCCGTCACCGTCGGAGAGGTCTTCTCCAAGCTGCACGCCGCCGCCGGCCTCGAGCCCACTGTGGTCGAGGCCGGGTTGCGTGCCCTGGGCATCCGGCTGGTCGACCTGCCCGTGGCCGCCGCCCGCCGGTTCCCCGCCCTCAGAGAACTGGATGCCGTACGCCGTGCGCAGCAGAGGGCGGCCGGGGATCGACCACTGCGCGTGCTCTCGCTCGGGGACCTGTGTTGTCTGGGGTACGCGATCGAGTACGGCCGGCCGGTGCTCACCGGGGACCGCCACTGGCGGTCACTGGGGCTGACCGTCGAGGTGGTCGACTTCCGCGATCCCGAGTACGAACCGTGAGGGCAGGCGGGCGCTCCCGCGCTCTTCTAGGGTGCGGCGGATGCACACCTTCTCCCGCGACGGTCTGACCTTCGACGTCCGCGACGGCGGGCCTGCCGGCGGGGAGCCGGTGGTCCTGCTGCACGGCTTCCCGCAGGACTCAGGCGCCTTCGACCGCCTCGCCCCCGCGCTGCACGCCGCCGGGCTCCGTACGCTCGCGCTCGACCAGCGCGGCTACTCCCCCGGCGCGCGCCCCTCGGGCCGGTCGGCCTACCGGCTGCGCGCGGCCGTAGACGACGTGCTGGCCCTGCTCGACGCGGCCGGGCTGGCCTCGGCGCACGTGGTCGGGCACGACTGGGGCGGCTTCGTCGGGTGGGCGCTCGGCGCCTGGCACCCGGAGCGCGTACGGACCCTGACCGTGCTCTCGGTGCCGCACCCCGGGGCCTTCGCGCAGGCGCTGTGGACCAGCCCGCAGGCGCTGCGCTCGGGCTACATGGGCTTCTTCCAGCTGCCGGCGCTGCCCGAGCGCGCGCTGCTGGCCCGCGGCGGCGCGCCGCTACGGCGCCTGCTGGTGAGCAGCGGCCTGCCTGCCTCGGACGCCGAGCGCTACGTGGCCCGCATGCGGGAGCCGGGGGCGCTGTCGGCGGCGCTGGCGTGGTACCGCGCGCTGCCCTGGGACGCCCGTGACCCCGTCGGCCGGGTGTCCGTGCCGACCCTGCTGGCCTGGGGCGTCCGCGACCCGGCCCTCGACCGGGCGGGCGTGGAGGCGACCGGGCGCTTCGTCCGGGCCCCGTACCGGTTGGAGGTCCTCGACGGCGCCGGTCACTGGCTGCCTGAGACCGCCGCCGACCGTCTCGCGCCGCTGCTGCTCGCTCACGTGGGTGACCCGACCCGCTGGTAGGGCGTACGGGCCAGAGCCGACCCGCACGGCCGTACCGTGGCGGGATCGATAACCCGGGAGGTGCCGTGACGCTCACGCCGGTGCGCATCATGACGTTCGAGGAGTACCTGGCGCTCCCCGAGAGCGAGGATCTGCGCCATGCCGAGTTCGTCGACGGTGAGGTGGTGGTGAACCGGCCTCATGCGCTGCATCTCGTGATGCAGGGCAACCTGTACGTCGCGCTGCGCGAAGCCGCTCCCGAGGGCTTCACCGCCTTGTTCGAGTGGGACTGGGTGACGCGCGCGGGAGCCCGGGTTCGGGGCCCCGACCTGCTCGTGCTCCGCAGGGAACTCGTCGAGGGCGCCCGGCTCGTCGAGCCGCCGCTGCTCGCGCTCGAGGTGCTCTCACCCGACTCGGTGATCCGTGACCTCGTCGACAAGCGCGACGAGTACGCGGACGCCGGCCTCGAGCACTACCTGGTCGCCCGGCCCTACGACACCCCGGCGCTCTGGCACTTCCGCCGCGACGGCGACGTCCTGCGTGAGCAGGCCTACGTGTTGGGCGCGACGCCGCTGACACTGCCCGAGCCGTTCCGTCCCGGCGTTCCCCTGGTCCCCGCGGAGCTCGTGCGCCCCTGATCCCGCCGCACATCCGGCTGACGGCTACGGGGCGGGCGACGCCCCGTTCGCCCGCCCGCGCCCCCCACCCGCCTGCCGGAGGGCCTCGTCAAGGGCTTCGGCGGTTTCCGCCCGGTCCCCTTGACCGACGGCCACCCCCTCGGCGGCGAGGAGGTCGTGCGCGGACCAGATGTCCAGCCGGAGGACGCGCGCGAACTCGCGTAGCGTGAGCCGACCCTGGGTGAAGGCAGTGAGGGCCTCGCGCTTGGCCAGATCACGGAGCGCGAGGTCGACCAGCTGACGGATCGCCGTCGACCGGTCCTCGCGGTGCTTCTCCGCATAGGCGTCGATGCGCGCCAGCAGATCCTCGTCCAAGGTGGCGTTGATCCGTACGGTGCGGCTCACGTCAGCTCCTCCAGGTAGGACGCGGCGAGTCCGCTGGTGATGCGGCCGACCGCGCGCAGGGCGAGCACCGCGTGCCGGGCCTCCCGTGTGCGCACCTCGCCCCCCCGAGGGGCCAGCAGGATCAGATCGGGTGTGCGCAGCCAGAGCACGCCCACGTTCTTGGCCCGACGCCCCAGGGCGAGGTCGTTGGTCACGAGGACCCCCACGTCCCTGGCGGCCGTCAGCACTGCTGCGTCCGCCGTGTCTGCAGGCCGGGTCTCGACGACCGGCAGCCCTGCGGCCACGGTCTCGATGGCTGCAGCGTCGGAATGCTGCCCGGCCAACCCGGCCGCGACTGCCTCGGCGTGCACGACATCGAGGAGGACGGGCCGGATCGGTGTCCGCTCGAGCAAGGGAAGCAGCCCGGCGCGGGCCAGGGAGATCCACGACGAGGTGTCGAGGACTGCCTCCATGACCCCAGTTTCGCACACGCCGTCTGCAGTCGTGTGCTGTTGGGTCGTGGGCCGATCCCTCGCGCTCAGCGTGGCCGGTCGTCTCGCTGTCGCTCCTGACCCCTGCTCGCGCCAGCCGCCGTCAGCCTGTTCTGCGACCACTGTGCAGCGCCTGGCGCCGATGATCCTCCAGCAGCTCGCCGGGGGCACCGGCCGGCATCCGGCCGCGCAAGGACGGCACCCGCGGCTTACGTTCCTGCGGCCACATCGCGAGCCGTACGGTGAGCTGACGAGCCTCGGGAGGTGGCATGACACTGACGCCGGTTCGCAGGATGACGTTCGAGGAGTACCTCGCGCTCCCCGAGGACGAGGAGCTGCGCCATGCCGAGTTCGTCGACGGCGAGGTGATCGTTCTGAACCGGCCGCACGGGCTGCACCAACGAATGCAGCTCCAGCTGGCCTTCGCGCTGCGCCGGGTCGCTCCCGTCGGCTATGAGGTGCTGACCGAGTGGGACTGGGTGACCGTGGCCGGCTCCCGGGTCCGCGACCCCGAGCTGCTCGTGCTGCGCAGCGAGCTGGTTGACGCTCCCCGGCTGACCGAGCCGCCGCTGCTCGCGGTCGAGGTGCTCTCAGAACGTGTTGAGTAACGCCGTCTTCAGGTCCATGGACGGCGTCCAGCTGGTTCCAGGCGTCGGGTCATCAGCCCGATCATCGACCATGTGGCCATCGCCTCGGAGTGCTCCGGACGCCGTTCGTAATCATGGTCGAGGCGGCGGTGCCCAGCGATCCAGGCGTGGGTGCGCTCCACGACCCAGCGCCGTGGCAGGGGGGCGAACCCACGCTGGCCGGG
>JALYMT010000379.1 GCA_030773555.1 Actinomycetota bacterium
GCAGGACTGGATCGACAAGAACAAGGACACCACCCGCAAGATGGCCCGAGCGATGCAGCGGACCCTGGAGTTCATCCAGAAGTCCTCGCCCGAGGAGATCGCGGCGAAAATGCCCCCGCAGTTCGCCGGCGAGGACCGCGAGGTCTACCTGTCCGGCATCAAGGCGATCAAGGACAGCTACAACCCGACCGGGGAGATGGACCGGGCCGGCGCCGAGGCGGTCCGCGACGTCCTGGCCCAGAGCCAGCCGGAGATCAAGGCGGCGAACGTGGACGTCAGCAAGACGTTCACCAACGAGTACGTCAAGAAGTGACGGACACGTCGGCACCCGGGGGTCCGCTCGCGGGTCTCCGGGTGCTGGAGTTCGGGAACTTCATCGCCGCGCCCACCGCGGGGCGGATGCTTGCCGACTTCGGCGCCGAGGTCGTCAAGGTCGAGCGGCCGCGCACGGGCGACGAGCTGCGCACGTGGCGGCTCGCCACCGGCTCGACGTCCCTGCTGTTTCGCACGCTGGGGCGCAACAAGAAGTCGGTCACGCTCGACCTGCGCGCCCCGCAGGGCCGCGACCTCGCGCTCCGGCTGGTGGCCGAGTGCGACGTGGTGCTGGAGAACTTCCGTCCCGGCTCGCTGGAGAAGTGGGGGCTGGGACCGGACGTGCTGCGGCAGGTCCGCCCCGACCTCGTCCTGGTCCGCGTCAGCGGCTACGGCCAGACCGGTCCGTACCGTGACCGGCCGGGCTTCGCCAGCGTCGCCGAAGCCGTCGGCGGGCTGCGCAACCTCACCGGCTACCCCGACCGGCCGCCCACCCGGGTCGGGGTCAGCCTCGGGGACTCCCTCGCCGGCCTCTATGCCACCATCGGCGCGCTCCTGGGCCTCGTCCAGCGCGAGCGCACGCTGCGGGCCGGCGGCCAGCCCCCGCCCGAGACCGTGGACGTCGCGTTGTACGAAGCGGTGTTCGGCGTGCTCGAGGACCTCGTCCCCGAGTACGACGGGTACGGCGTCGTCCGCGAGCGGACGGGTGCCGCGCTGCCGGGCATCGTCCCCTCCAACACCTATCGATGCCAGGGGGACGCGTGGGCCGTGATCGGCGGCAACGGTGACGCGATCTACCGTCGGCTGATGACCGCCGTCGAACGCCCCGACCTCGCCGAGCGCCCCGACCTCGCCGACAACGCCGGCCGGATGCGGCACCGCGAGCTCATCGACGACGCGATCACGGCGTGGACGAGCCGC
This sequence comes from Actinomycetota bacterium, assembly GCA_030773555.1. GTDB lineage: Bacteria > Actinomycetota > Actinomycetes > JALYMT01 > JALYMT01 > JALYMT01. Next base: position 1,234 of record JALYMT010000379.1, read on the forward strand.
CACGACCTCGACACCGTCGTGCGGGTGCTCGAGGCCGCGGGCGTGCCGGTGGGCCCGATCTACGGCGCCCCGGACATCGTCAAGGACCCGCACTACGCGGCCCGCGGCATGCTGGTGGCGCGCGAGGTCGAGCTCGGCCCCGGCGACGTCCGTACGGTCACGTTCCCCGGCATCGTGCCGAAGCTGGAGACCTCACCGGGGGAGACCCGGTGGATGGGCCCCGACCTGGGCGAGCACACCGACGAGGTGCTCGCCGGGCTGCTGGGGATCGACGAGCAGGAGCGGGCACGCCTGCGCGAGACGGGAGTGATCTGACGATGAGCGACCTGCCCGGCACGATCTCGCTGCGCGAGGTGGGCCCGCGCGACGGGCTGCAGAACGAGGCGCCGGTGCCGACGTCGGCGAAGATCGCGCTGATCGACGCGCTGTCGCGTACGGGCGTCGGGCGCATCGAGGCGGTCTCGTTCGTCTCGCCCCGGGCGATTCCGCAGATGGCCGACGCCGACGAGGTCTGGGCGGCGATCGAGCGCCGCCCGGAGGTCCGCTACTCGGCGCTGGTCCCCAACCTGCGGGGAGCGCAACGCGCCCTCGACGCCGGCTTCCCCGAGATCGAGGTCGTGGTGTCGGCCTCCGACGTGCACAACCGGCGCAACGTGAACCGCTCCACCGACGAGTCCCTCGACGCGGTGGCCGAGGTGGTGGCCCTCGCGCACGAGCGGGGCGCCCGGGTGCAGGCGATCGTGGCCACCGCCTTCGGCTCGCCCTTCGGCGACGACGTGCCGGTCGAGCGGGTGCTCAAGGTCGCGGGGCGCATGCTGGCCGACGGGGCCGACAGCCTGTCCTACGGCGACACGACCGGCATGGCCACGCCCACTCGGGTCACCGCGCTGGTGGGGGAGACGCGGATGGCATTCCCCGACGTGTCGGTGAACCTGCACTTCCACAACACCCGCGGTGCGGGGCTGGCCAACGTCCTGGCCGCGCTCCAGCTGGGGGTCACCGACTTCGACGCCTCGATCGGCGGGCTCGGCGGCTGCCCCTACGCTCCGGGCGCCTCGGGCAACATCGCCAGCGAGGAGCTCGTGCACATGGTCGAGGACATGGGCATCGGCACCGGGATCGACCTGGAGGTGATGATCGAGGCCGCGGCCGAGGCCGAGCGTCTCGTCCGGCGGACCCTGCCCTCCCAGGTGCTGCGCGCCGGCTCCCGGACGACCGTCGTGCACGGCGAGGTCGACATCGTCAGCTGAGGGGAGTTCAGCCGACGCGAGAGCTCACGCGCTCCCGGTTGCCGGCGCGGATGTGCGCCAGCAGGCCGCCGGCGAGCAGGAGCTGCCGCTCGGCGTCGGAGAGCTCCAGGAGGAGCCGCACCGCCCGTCCGTCCTCCAGCTGCGCGGGCACCTCGCCCGCGCCGGAGGCGAGCGCGGCCCGCAGGCCCGGGATGCTCCAGAGCTGCCCCACCTCGGCGAGCGCGGCGGCCTCCTCGGAGACGAGCGGGACCACGCCCTGGGCGATGAGGTTGCTGCGGTGGATCCGGGCGAAGCTGGCGGCCACGATGGCGCGCACGCCCAGCGCGCGGGGGGCGAGCGCGGCGTGCTCCCGCGACGAGCCCTGGCCGTAGTTGTGGCCGCCCACGATGATGCCCCCACCCCAGGACCGCAGCCGGTCGTGGAACTGCGGGTCCAGGCGCTGGAACATGTAGCGCGCGCACGCGTCGATGTCGGACCACACCGCCATGCCGATCATCCCGTCGGGGGCCATGTCGCCGGTGGAGATGTCGTCGGGCGCGACGATCGCCACCTGCCCCTGCACGTCGTCGGGCAGGGGTCCGGGGTCGGGCGGCGGTTGCTGGTTGGGGCCGCGCCACACCTGCACCTGCCGCCGCTCGTCGGCGGGTAGCGCGGCAGTGATGTGCCGCTCGGCGGCGGTGGGATCGGTGGTGGCCGGCGGCAGGTCCGGCACCGGGCCGAGGGTCCGCGGATCGGTGATGACCCCGGCCAGGGCGCTGGCCGCCGCGGTCGAGGGCGAGCACAGCCACACGTCGTCGCCGGCGGTGCCGCTGCGGCCGGGGAAGTTGCGGTTGAACGTACGCAGCGACGGGTCGCCCTTCGTGGGGGCGTAGCCGATGCCGACGCAGGGGCCGCAGATCGGCTCGAGCACCCGCGCGCCCGCGCTCAGCAGGTCACCGTAGACGCCGGAACGGGTGATCGTCTCGAGGATCTGCCGGGAGCCCGGGGTGACCGTGACCTGCAGGTCGGGGTGCACGCTGCGCCCCCGCAGGACGGTGGCGACGGTGGCGAGGTTCTCGTACGAGCTGTTCACCGACGACCCCACGCACACCTGGACGAGGCGCGTGCCCGCAGCCTCGCGCACCGGCACGACGTTGTCGGGGGAGTGCGGCTTGGCGACGAGCGGCTCGAGCGCGGACAGGTCGATGCGCATCGTCTCGTCGTACGCCGCGCCCGTCTCCGCTGCCAGCGGATGGTAGTCGGACTCGCGGTCCTGCGCGGCGAGCCAACGCCGGGTCTGCTCGTCGGCCGGGAAGACGGCGGTCGTCGCCCCCGTCTCGACGATCATGTTGGCGATGGTGGCGCGCTCGGTGACCGGCAGGGTGGCCACCCCGTCGCCGAAGAACTCGAAGACCGCCCCGCGGCCGCCGCGGACCGTGGTGCGGCGCAGCAGCTCGAGGATGACGTCCTTGCCCTCGACCCAGGGCGGCAGGCTGCCCGTCAGCTCCACGCCGACGACGCGGGGACAGGCGAGGTCGTAGCCGAAGCCGGCCATCGCGACGGCGACGTCGAGACCTCCCGCGCCGACGGCGAACATGCCCACGGCGCCCGAGAGCGTGGTGTGCGAGTCGGCTCCGACGAGCAGCCCCCCCGGTCGGGCGAAGCGCTCGAGGTGGATGTAGTGGGAGATGCCGTTGCCCGCCGGGGAGTAGCGCACGCCGTAGCGCCGTGCCCACGTCTGCAGGTAGCGGTGGTCCTGCATGTTCTTGTCGTCGAACTGCAGCACGTTGTGGTCGACATAGAGCACGGCAAGTGGCACGCCGACCTCGGCGAGCTCCTCGTCGGTGCCGAGCATCTCGAACTGCATCGCGGTCATCGTGCCGGTCGCGTCCTCGATGAGGATCTGGTCGACGGCGAGCGTCAGCGTCGAGCCCGGTGTCAGCTCGCCGGCGACCAGGTGCTCGCGCAGCAGCTTGCGTGTCAGGTTCTCCGCCATGCCGCCTGCCTCCGGTCGGGTGGAAGGACGGCAGCCTAACGCCCCAGCACCGGCCGTCCGGACGCGAAGACGAGGGAGCCGATCCACAGCTGGCGGGCCCCGCCGGTGCGGTAGCCAACCTTGCCGGGGGTCCACGCGTGGTATGCGAGCCGCCAGCGCCCGGCGCCGTCGCGGAAGACGCTCTGCCCGCCCGGCCCCGGTGCGGCCCGGCGGGAGCGCAGCCAGGGACCAGTGGTCGTCACCTTGCGGCAGCCGCCGCGCGGGCTCGTGCACACCAACGCGGGGGGACCTGTCAGGACGAAGTTCGGGTACGCAGGGGGGCGACTTGACTGCTGGCCCATCTCGAAGGGAACCCATGCCCGTCGTCGCCGTCATGGCCGCTGGAATCGTCGGGGCGCTGCTCCTGCGGCTCGCGCAGGTGCCGGGAGGGATGTTCCTGGGCGCCGCGTTCGGGGCCGCCGCCTACACCGTGCTCCGCAGTCCCGTACCCATCCGCCTGCCCGTCGGCATGGAGGACGCCGCGCTCGTGGTGCTCGGTGTCGCGGTGGGTGCGGCGGTATCCCGCTCCGAGCTCACCCGCCTCCGCGGTGCCCTGCTACCGGCCGTGGCCGCGGCGGTGTTCATCATCGTCGCCGGGGTGGTCGCGACGCTGCTGCTCCGGGCCCTCGGCGCCGCGCCCGCGGAGGACCTGCTCGCCACCTCACCAGGTGCCCTGTCGTCGGTGCTCGCGGTGGCCATCAAACGGGGAGAGGGCGCCCCCGAGGTCGCGCTGTTCCACACCGTGCGGCTCTTCCTCGTCATGGCCTCGCTGCCGCTGCTAGTCGCCCTCCTGCCCGATCCCCCGCCCTGAGCTACGGCGCCGACCTTGGCAGGAGCGCCAGGGGGGCTCTTGCCTTCACAACCGGCCAACTGCGCCTCTGGCACGCCGTCCTAGGGCACGTCGCACGGGACAATTGTGGGTCAGTGCTTGCCCCGCCGCCGCAAGCCTCGCTCGACCTGGCCAATAAGAAAGGGCCTCGCGTGTCGCCACAGATCCTTTCTGGGGCAGCTGGCTGGTGGTGTGGCCGCGCGCAGTTAGCGGTCGCTGCGGACGATGCGCAAGGTGCGGGGTGGGGCTTGGCGCGGGTCGACGGGCAGCCGGGTCCAGATCACATCGTCGACACTGCGAACCGGACGTTCGGCCGCGGGCAGCTGGTCAACGAACAGCGCGAGCGTCTCGCCGGCGCGAGTAGCGGCGGGCGCGATGATGCCGTGCCAGCCGAGTTGGTGAGCTACCTGGGACACGGTCCGGCACCGCCCGTACGCCTCGACGTCGTTGGGCGCGCTGTGGAGGTCATCAAGGGTTAGTCCGGTCGCTGCGCGGCTAATCGGGGTGCGCAGGTCGAGCAGGTGTGTGTCACATCGACCGTGCACGTGACGACAACCAGCGGGCCGATGCTGGCAATGAACGCCGTCCGGTCCTCGTCGGTGTCGAAGATGACCGGGTCGAC
>JALYMT010000380.1 GCA_030773555.1 Actinomycetota bacterium
GCGGTGGGCAGCCCCCGGCCCCACCTGTCCACCGCCGCGCACGGCCCGCTCGCCGCCCTGGCCCGCGCCACCGGGGAGACCACCCACCTGGTCGTCCTCGAGGGCAATTCCGTGCGCTTCGTCGACGGCGTGGACGGCGAGCAGACGCTGCGGGTGGGCTCGCGGGTGGGGGTGCTGCTGCCCGCGCACGCCACCTCGGGTGGCAAGGCCCTGCTCGCCGAGCTCGCCCCCGAGGAGCTGCACGGGCTCTACGCCGCCGGCCTGCCCGCGACCCGGCCCGGCGCCCCGGGCGACCTCGCCGCGCTGCGCCGTGAGCTGGGCCGGGTGCGCCGGCGCGGCTTCGCGCTGAACCTGGAGGAGAGCGAGCGCGGCGTCAACGCCGTCGGGGCCTGCGTGCGGTCGGTCACCGGAGCGCCGGTCGCGGCCGCCGTGGTGGCGGGCCCGGCCGTGCGGTGCGGGCGGCGGGAGCTGCTCGCGCTCGCCGATCCGCTGCTGGAGACCGCCCGCACGATCCGCACCGCCCTCCACCCCCCCGTGGTGTGACTTCGCACTTCCCACCTTGATCGTGCCTCCCCGTCGCCTCCCATCGGCCCCCAGAATCGCCGATTCGGGTGGCAGGACGCAGTGGACTGCCCGATCGCACCGCCACTGGCGATCGTGGTAGCGGGTGGGCGCTGTCCCGGTGGGTCGAGCTCCTCGTCGCGAGAGGCGACAGCCCGGGGCCGACGTGCAGCAGAATTCCCCCCGACAGGGGGTCAGGCGACGCCCAGGAGTTCTCGCGCGCGGGCGCCGTCGGCGCGAAAGGCGGCGACCGAGCTCTCGTGCACGACGCGGCCCTTGGCCATCACGACGACCCGGGTGGCGACCGCGAACGCGAGGTGGAGGTCCTGCTCGACGAGCAGAACGGCGATGCCCTCGCCGGTGAGCGTACGGAGCACGTCGCCGACCTGGTCGACGATCGCGGGCGCCAGCCCGTCGGAGGGCTCGTCGAGCAGGAGCAGGCGGGGGTTGCCGAGCAGGGCGCGCCCGATCGCGAGCATCTGCTGCTCACCGCCGGAGAGCTGGGAGCCGAGGTTGCCCCGGCGCTCGGCGAGGCGGGGCAGCAGCTCGTACACCCGCTGGGGGGTCCAGGCGGCGCCGTGGCCGCCGCGCGCGGAGATCGCCAGGTTCTCCTCGACGGTCAGCGGGGCGAAGACGCGCCGGCCCTGCGGCACGATCGCCACCCCGGCGCGGGCGACGGCGTGCGACGGGCGGCCGGTGACATCGTGGCCGTCGACGAGGACCTGCCCCGCGCTGAGGCGCACCAGGCCCATCACCGCCGACACCAGCGTCGTCTTGCCGACGCCGTTGCGGCCGAGCAGGGTGACGACCTCGCCGGCGCCGACGTGCAGGTCGACGCCGTCGAGGACGCGACTGCCGGCGTAGCCGGCGACCAGGCCGCGGGCCTCGAGCAGGGCGGCGCTCACGAGGCCTCCGGGAAGAGCGCCTCGGTGCGGTCGACGCCGAGGTAGGCGCGGTGCACGGCCTCGTCCTCGCGGATCGCCGCGGGCGGCCCGGACGCGATGACCTTGCCCGCCGCCAGGACCGTGACCCCGTCGGCGAGGCGGAAGACGACGTCGAGGTCGTGCTCGACGATGACCACGGTGATCTCGCCGGGCAGCGACTCGACCAGGGCGGCGAAGCGCTCGGTCTCGGCGGCCGACATGCCGGCGGTCGGCTCGTCGAAGAGCACCATCGACGGCCGGCAGGCGAGCACCATCGCCACCTCGAGCTGGCGGCGTTCGCCGTGGGAGAGGGCACCGGCGGAGGAGCCGGCGCGGTCGCCGAGCCCGACGGCCTGCAGCTGCCGGCCCGCCTCGTCGGTCACCGCCCGGTCGCGGCGCCGGGAGCGGAAGGGGCGCAGCGGCGAGCCCGTGCTGCGCTGCACCGCGAGGCGGACGTTGTCGAGCACGCTGCAGCCGAGGAAGACGCTGGAGTGCTGGTAGGTGCGCACCAGCCCCCGGGTCACCCGCGCCGCCTCACCGGCCGTGGTGATGTCGTCGCCGTCGAACTCGATGCGCCCTGCGGTCGCGGGCACGGTGCCGGCGACCACGGAGAACAGCGACGACTTGCCGGCGCCGTTGGGCCCGATGAGGGCGTGCCGGGCGCCCCGGGGCACCGAGAAGCTCACCCCGTCGACGGCGGCGAGCCGGCCGTAGCGCAAGGTGACGTCCTCGAGGCGCAGCAGGTCGGTCACGGCGTAGCCGCCGGGCGGCGCGACGGCCCGCGTACGCCCGCCAGCCCGCGGGGCAGCAGGTAGACGGCGGCGACGAACAGGATGCCGAGCAGCAGCCCGCCGCGGCCCTGCAGCTGGGGCACCGACTCGGAGAGCTCGTCGCGGACGAGGATCACGACCGCGGCGCCCAGGCACGGCCCCCACAGGGTGCCGGCGCCGCCGAGCACGACGCTGAGCAGGGCGAAGGCCGACACCTCGAAGCCCATGTCGCCGGGGGAGAAGAACCGGGTCTGCGCCACCCACAGGGTGCCGGCGGCGCCGGCGACCGCGCCGGAGAACGTGTAGGCCGCGAGCTTGGCCGGATAGGTGCGCAGGCCGAGCGCGCGAAGCCGCGGCTCGTTCTCGCGGATGCCGCGCAGGGTGCGCCCGAAGGGCGAGGACACGACGTGCGCGACGAGCGCGTACGCGGCGACGGCGACCGCGAGGGCGTACCAGTAGACGAGGCCGGCGAGCAGCAGCGGCGGCCCGCCGGGCAGCAGGCTGATCGGTGGGATGCCGGCGAGCCCGTTGCTGGCACCGACGAGCGCGAACGAGTCGGCGGCCTGGTGGGCGAGCTCGGCGATCGCCAGGGTGACCATGAGGAAGACGATGCCGCCGGTGCGCACCGCGACCGAGCCGGTGACCGCGGCGACGACCGCGGCCACCAGGGTGCCGGCCGCGAGCTGGGCGAAGGCGTTGCTCGTCAGGTGCACGCCGACGAGACCGGCGGCGTACGCGCCGGTGCCGAAGTACGCCACCGCGCCCAGCGTCGGCATGCCGGTGATGCCGGTGAGCAGGTCGACGGCGAGGACGAGCAGGGCGAAGGCCACGATGCGCCCGGCGAGCGTGATGGGCGCGGGGCCGAGCACGAGCGGCAGCAGCGCGAGCACGGCCACCACCGCCACGGGGACGATGCGGGCGGCCCGCCGCGCGGGGGGCGCGGGTTCGACGACGGGCTGCCCCGCCGAGCCGCCCGTCACCGGCGAGCCGGTCATGGGGGGTCCGGAGGTCATCGGGAAGCTCACGCGTGCGCCAGGGCGCCCTGCGCGGGCAGCAGCCCGCCGGGGCGCAGCAGCAGGACGGCGCCCATCGCGCCGAACAGCAGGAACGAGGCGTACTCGGGCAGCAGGGCGACGCCGAGCACCTGCACCTGCCCGACGAGCAGGGCGCCCAGCAGGGCGCCGCGCACCGAGCCGAGCCCGCCGATGACCACGACGACGAGGGCGAGCAGCAGGACGGTGTTGTCGAGGCCGGGCTGCGCGCCGAGGATCGGCCCGGCGAGCACGCCGCCGGCCGCCGCCAGGGCCGCCCCGACGGCGAAGACGGCGATCAGCACCCGCCGGGTCGGGATGCCGATCGCCTCGACCATCGGGCGGTCGGCGACGGTGGCGCGCACCACCGCCCCGACGCGGGTGCGCTCCATGACCCCGTAGATGGCGAGGGCGACGAGGGCGCCGACGCCGACGAGGACCACGCGGTAGACCGGATAGGGGTCACCGGAGATGCCGACGGTGCCCTCGAGCCCGCCGGGCGCGGGAATCGAGCGGACGTCGTTGCCGAAGCGGAGGCTGAGCACCTCCTCGAGGATGAGCGCGACGCCGAGGGTGAGCAGCGCCTGGTCGAGGTGGTTGCGGATCGTCATGGTCATGCCGGCGAGGACCCCGCCGGCCGCGGCGCCGATGGCCGCGGCCAGCAGGACGGCCAGCACGAACGTGCTCAGCGAGCCCGCGGAGCCGAGCAGCGCGACCGCCACGTACGCGCCGACGAGGTAGACGGCGCCGTGGGCGAGGTTGAGCACGTCCATGATCCCGAAGACCAGGGACAGCCCGACGGCGATCAGGAACAGCACCGCGGCCAGGGCGAGCCCGTTGAGGATCGTGACCAGGTTCGCGTCGAGCCAGCCGAGCATGCGCAGCCTCAGCGCACCGCGGTGAGCTGGCGCACCACCGTGTTGGCGTAGGCGCTGCCCTGCTGGTCGACCTTGCGCAGGTAGTAGGGCTGCTTCGGGTCGTGCTTGTCGTCGAAGCTCCACGGGCCGCGGGGGCTGTCGACGGTGCCGACCTGCCCGAGCGCGCCGCCGATCGCCTCGCCGGTGGTCGCGCCGCCCTTGCCGATGGCGCTGTCGAGGACCGTGGCGGCGTCGTAACTCTGCACCGCGTACGTCGTCGGCTCCTCCTTGAACTTGTCGCGGTAGGCGGCCGCGAACTCCTTGTTGCGGGGGGAGTCGATGGAGTTGCTGTAGTGCAGCGAGGTCTCGACGCCCTGCGCGGCCGCACCCTGGGCGGCGAGGACGCCGCCCTCGGTGAGGAAGCCGGTGCCGAACAGCGGCGTCTTGCCGCCCGCGTTGAACTGCGCGTACTGCTTGACGAAGTTGACCGCCTCGGCGCCCGCGTAGAAGACGAACACCGCGTCGGCGCCGGAGCTGCGGACCCGGCTCAGGAAGGGCTGGAAGTCCTGGGTGGTGCCGAACGGGGTGTAGGCCTCGCCGGCGACCTTGCCGCCGGCGGCCTCGAAGGTCTTCCGGAACCCGGCGATCTGCTCCTTGCCCGCCGCGTAGTCGGGCGCCATGAGGTAGACGGTGCCGCCGCCGACCCGCTTGGCGACCTCCTCGCCGAGGGGGGCGCCGACGGTGCCGTTGGTGAAGGAGGTCCGCCAGATGTAGGGCGAGGCGCCGCTGGCGGTGATGCCGTCGGCACCCGCGTTGGAGATGACCAGGGGCACCTTGGCGGACACCACGGTGTCCTTGACGCCCAGGGCGGTCGCGGAGTTGACGATGCCGGTGACGGCGGCTACCCGCTCCTGGGTGACCACCCGGGTGACCGCGGGCACGCCGGTCTGCGGGCCCTCGCCCTCGTCGGCGGTCACCAGGTTCACGGTCTTGCCGCCGAGCTTGTTGGCGTGCTGGTCGAGGTAGAGCTGGAAGCCGTTCTTCATGTCCTCCCCGAGGGGGGCGTAGACACCCGACAGGGGGACGACCAGCCCGATCTTGACACTGTCGCCACCGCCGCCGCCGGCCGCGCCACCCGAGGTGCCCCCGCCCCCGGAGAGGCTGGACCCGCCGCAGGCGGCGGTGGCCAGGGCCACGGCCGCGGCCGCGACCAGGCGCAGACGGGCCCGGGGGGCACGGAGGGTATTCGCAGCCATGGGCTCTTCAGCTCCTCGACGAGCACGGTGCCCCCGCCGGCGTCGGCCGGGGTGCGGGAAATCTCCTACACCGGCATCGAGGCTGTCAACCGATCTGTAGAAGTTCGCCCGGGCGCCCCCGTCACGATCTCGCATTGGTGAGCCAGGCCAGCCCGGCCGGGGTGATGCGCCGGTGCTCCTTCTCGGCGGCGAGCAGCGGCGGGTGACCGCGGTAGAGCCCGGCGAGCGTGGCGTGGTCGAGGCCGACCTCGCGGGCGGCCTGGTGCACCTCCAGGCGGTGCAGGCGCCCGTCGGGGGCGGCCGCCACCCGCGCGAGCAGCTCGGCCTCGCGCCCCCCGGG
>JALYMT010000381.1 GCA_030773555.1 Actinomycetota bacterium
GCGGGCGAACACGCCGCGCATGCTGCCGGGAGGATGTCCCGAGTCTCGTGGGACTTCGGTGGCGGCCTGATGATTCTAGGCGGCGTTGACGGTCTCATTGTGAGGCTTGGGTCCGACAGTTTCGCGCGCTGGTCGACGTGGCGGGCGAGGGCGGGCAGGTGCAGATGCCCGTTGGCCCGGCGGAACTGCTTGGGGCCCCGCGAGGGGCGAGGAGCGCCAGAACGGGTACCCACGACGGAGTCACCGTCAGTCGGAGGGGGTCATGAGGTGGGTGGTCCTGCGCGCGCCACGGGACGGGTCGGGTCGGCGCCGGTCGCGCCGGACGGCGACCCGGCCCGTCCCGTGCCCCCGGCCGTGCCGGCGGCGGTCGCCGGTTTCCTACGCCATCGCGACGTGGCGACACCGTGCCTGGTGATGGACCTGGACGTGGTCGCCGGCCGGTACGCGCAGCTGCGTGCGGCCCTGCCGGACGTCGGGATCTACTACGCAGTCAAGGCGAACCCGGAGCCGGAGGTCGTGGAGATCCTGGCCCGCCTCGGCGCCGGTTTCGACGTCGCCAGCCCGGCCGAGGTGGACGTGTGCCTGACCCGGGGGGTGCCCGTGGGTCGCCTGTCGTACGGGAACACGGTGAAGAAGCAGGCCGACATCACCTACGCGTACGCCCAGGGGGTCCGCCTGTTCGCCTTCGACAGCGCCCCCGAACTGCGCAAGCTGGCGGCGGCCGCGCCCGGGGCGGCGGTGTTCTGCCGCCTGCTCACCACCGGGACCGGCGCGGACTGGCCGCTGAGCCGCAAGTTCGGCTGCGACCCGGGCATGGCGGTGGACCTGCTGCTCGAGGCCGACGGGCTGGGCCTGGACGCCTGCGGGGTCAGCTTCCACGTCGGGTCGCAGCAGCGCGACCCGGGTCAGTGGGAGCCGGCGGTCGTCTCCGCCGCGGCCGTGGTCGCCGAGGTGTGTCGGCGCTCCGGGGGCCGGGTGCGCCCCCGGATGGTGAACCTGGGCGGCGGGCTGCCCGCGCGCTACCTCGAGGAGGTGCCGGGCATCCCCGCGTACGCGGCCGCGATCCGGGCGTCCCTGGACCGGCACTTCCCCGCGGACGGGCCCGCCGGCCGGCCCCGGGTGCTGGTCGAGCCCGGTCGCTACCTGGTCGGCGACGCCGGCGTGCTGCACACCGAGGTGGTGCTGGTCAGCCGCAAGTCCTACGACGGCGAGCGGTGGGTGTACCTGGACACCGGGGTGTTCGGGGGCCTGGCGGAGACCCTCGGCGAGGCCATCAAGTACCGGATGGTGACCACCCGCGACGGGGGGCCGAGCGCGCCGGTGGTCCTCGCCGGGCCCACCTGCGACAGCCTCGACGTGCTCTACGAGCGGTACCGCTACTCGCTGCCGCTCGACCTGACCGCCGGGGACCGGCTGACCATCCTGTCCGCGGGCGCCTACACCAGCGCTTATTGCACCGACGGGTTCAACGGCTTCCGTCCCATGCCGGTGCACTGCCTGCCGCTGTCCGCTCCCCTCCGGCCGCTGCCCGCGCCCTCGATCCCCCTCGCGTCGATTCCCCTCGCCTCAGCTGCCGTCCCGCACCAGGAAGCTGCCGAACTGCCACACGTCCGCGGCTAGCGGGCGTACGGACCCGTGGCCGGCGAACGGGTCGCGCCAGGAACGCAGCGGCGTCCAGTCGACCTGGCGGGACAGGAACGGTCCGAGGTAGGGCATGGCGGCGGCGAGGATCTCCTCGTGCGGGAGCTCGTCGGGCAGGCGGACCCCGCAGCGGGGGTTGTCGAGCATCCACCGCACCGCGCCGAGGACCGCGGCGGCCACCTGCAGGGTGGTGGCGTTCTGGTGCGGCACCAGCCGGCGGGCTTCCCCGATGTCCAGCAGCGAGCCGGTCCACCAGCCGGTCAGCGGATGCCCCATGAGCAGCACCCCGAGCTCGTCGGCGCCCGCGACGATGTCGTCGCCCAGGATTCGCTGGTCGCGCTGCAGCTCGTAGCCGCGCATGTGCAGCTCGTGCAGGCTGGCGATCGCCGCGTCCGAGGGGCAGTACGCGTAGTGCACCGTCGGCCGGTAGACCGGCTCGCCGTCCTCGACCACGGTAAGGGTATCGGAGATCGAGAACGCCTCGCCGTGGCGGATCACCATGCCGGTGATGTCGCCGCTGGGCACCCAGGAGCGCACCCAGGTGCGGCAGCCCGGGCGGGCCAGGCAGATCTGGTTGCCCGGGCCGGTGGCGTGCAGATGCGCGCCGGCGGGCAGGGTGCGCTCGTGCGTGCCCCAGCCCATCTCCGCCGGCGCGACGCCCTCCTCGTAGAAGCCCTCCACCGACCAGGTGTTGACGAACTCGTTCACCCGCTTGGGTGCGCTGCTGATCTGCGTGTCGCGCTCGGAGACGTGGATGACCTGCACGTCCAGGGCGCGCGCCAGCTCGTTCCAGGAGCGGCGGGCGGCCGCGTCGCCGACCTGCTCCCGGCGGGCGGGCTCCGCCGCTGCGGACGACAGGGACGACGGCGATGTCGACGGTGCTGTGGACGGCGATGCGGACGGCGATGTCGACGATGGTGTCGACAGCCAGGCCTGGGCGATGTCGAGCAGGGCGACCTTGGTGAAGTGCGAGACGAGTCCCGGATTGGCGCCGTGGTCGAGGACGGCCGTGGGCCCGTCATTGGCGCCCCAGCGCGCGAGCATGTCCCGCAGGTCCAGGTGCCGGCGGTAGAGCGTGCGCGCGGCCGGCGGCTCCGACCACCCCTCCGCATACGGGTCCCACACCTCGAGGGAGGCGTTGACGTAGAGGACGCCGGAGTCGCGGCACCACTGCAGCAGGTCGAGGGTGCCGAGGTTCCAGGCCAGGTCGAGCAGCAGGTCGCCGGGGCCCAGGTGCGCGGCCAGCGCCTGCGCGTAGTTCTCCCGGGTGATGCGCACCCGCGCGAAGCAGGCCCCACGCGCCTGGATGTCCCGCGCGCCGGCCGCCACGGCCGGGTCGTCCGCGGGGTCGAGCACGGTGTACGCCGAGGGCGGCAGCGGCAGGTGCTCGAACAGCAGCGGCAGCGTGCACCGGGCGGCGCCGCCCAGACCGAGCACCAGAACCCGCGACACCTGGCTCAACCGGTCCTCCGTCCCTCCGCCCGACTGCTGCCGGACAGTTCCGCGGGCCTCGCCCGACTGCGCGGCCCGCAAGGGCCTGGTCTGCCCGCGTCAGCCGTTGCGCCCGTCAGCTTTCGTTCACAGGTGCTCGCACTGGCCCTGCTTCTGCTTGGCTATGTTCCCGCCGCCGACCGGTGCCGGGTTGTTGTCCTGGCACTGCAGACCGTTGCCGAGCCTGTTGAGCGTGATGCTCGTGCCGCCGCGGTTCTTGTTCGCCTGGATACTGCCGACGATCGTGTTGTCGCGGACGTTGACCGCGCCGACGTTCTCCTCCAGCTGCAGGTCTCCGGTGATGTCGGAGCTGTCGATGTCGACGTCGACGCCCTTGCGCAGAGAGACGCTGTTGCCGAGAGCTATGACTAGAAGTTGTGGACGGTCGACCTGAAGGAGGGCGCGGCGTACCTTCCCGAGTGATCAGTTCACGAGGTGCCGGCGCGGCAACGCCGGTGGGAAGGAACGCCGATGTTGAGGGTAGTG
>JALYMT010000382.1 GCA_030773555.1 Actinomycetota bacterium
GCGCTGACCCTCTTCGCCAGGGCCTGGATGGCCGGCTCGTGCTCCTTGAGCTGCACGAGGAACGGCGTGGCGATGAAGATCGACGAGTACGCGCCCGCGGCCAGGCCCACGAGCAGCACCAGCGACAGGTCCTTGAGCGTGCCCGCGCCGAACAGCCCGGCGCCGATGAAGAAGATCGCCGCGACCGGCAGCAGTGAGATGATCGAGGTGTTGATCGAGCGCACCAGGGTCTGGTTGACCGCCAGGTTGGCCGCCTCGGCGTAGGTGCTCCGGCTGCCACCGAGGATGCCCGCGGTGTTCTCCTTGACCTTGTCGAAGACCACGACGGTGTCGTAGAGCGAGTAGCCCAGGACGGTCAGCAGCCCGATGACCGTCGCCGGGCTGACCTCGAAGCCGACCAGGGCGTAGATGCCGGCGGTGAGCACCAGGTCGTGCACCAGCGCGAGCAGGGCCGCGACCGCCATCCGCCACTCGAAGTACAGCGAGAGGAAGATGACGACCAGCACCATGAAGACGGCCAGGCCGCGCAGGGCGTTGCTGGACACGTCGGCGCCCCAGCTCGGGCCGACGAAGTTGGCGCTCACCTGCTCCACCGGCACCCCGCAGGCCTGCGCGAGCGCCTGCTGGAGACGCCGGCTCTCGTCGACGGCGAGCTCACCGACCTGCACCCGGACGTCGCTGCCGCCCACGGTCTGCACCGTCGGCTCGCCCCCGAGCCCGGTCGCCACGACGGTCTCGCGGGCCTGCTCGACCGAGCAGTTGGCGCCCGACACCACGAGCTCGGAGCCGCCCCGGAAGTCGACGTTGAAGTTCAGCCCGCGCCCGACCATCACGACGAGGCTGAGCAGGATCAGGGTGCCGGCGATGGCATACCAGATGCGGCGCCGGCCCATGAAGTCGTACGAGACCTCGCCGCGGTAGAGACGGTCGCCGAGATCGCCGATGCGGGACATGGCTTTCAGGCCTCTCCGGAGACGATGGTGGTCGCGGGAGCCGGCCGCCCGGGCCGGGTGCGCCGCCAGCCGGGCGCCGGGCGCTCCTGGCCGCCCAGGCGGCGCATGTCGAGCCCCGACAGCGGGTGGCCGCCGCCGAAGAACTTCGTCCGGGCGAGCAGCGTGACCAGGGGCTTGGTGAACAGGAACACGACCAGCACGTCGACCACGGTCGCGAGCAGCAGCGTCACCGCGAAGCCGCGTACGGCCCCCACCGACAGCACGTAGAGGACGGCGGCGGCGAGGAAGGAGACGAAGTCGGCAGCCAGGACGGTCCGCCGGGCTCGCCGCCAGCCGGCCTCCACCGCCACCCGCAGCGTGCGCCCGTCACGCACCTCGTCGCGCAGCCGCTCGAAGTAGACGATGAAGGAGTCAGCCGCGATGCCGATCCCGACGATCAGGCCGGCGACTCCGGCGAGGCTCAGGCGCAGGTTGATCGTGTTGCCGAGCAGCACCACGGTGCCGTAGG
Source organism: Actinomycetota bacterium (assembly GCA_030773555.1). Lineage (GTDB taxonomy): Bacteria > Actinomycetota > Actinomycetes > JALYMT01 > JALYMT01 > JALYMT01. Next base: position 1,462 of record JALYMT010000382.1, read on the forward strand.
TGAGGGCGCCCGAGATGACCAGGCTCACGACGTTGACCAGGCCGAGACCCCGGTAGTACAGCAGGGAGTAGACGACCACGAGCAGCAGGCCGAGCGCCCCGGCCAGCAGCCCGGCGCGCAGCTGGTCGCTGCCGAGCTCCGGGGAGATCTCCTGGGCGGTCCCGGGATCGAAGGTCAGCGGCAGCGAGCCGTAGCGCAGCACGTTCGCCAGCTCGCTGGCCTCCTGCTGGGTGAACGACCCGGAGATCTGGGTGTTGCCTCCGGTGATGGGCTCGTTGATCGAGGGTGCCGAGACGACCTGCCCGTCGAGGACGACCGCGACCTGCTGACCGACGTTGGCGGTGGTGAAGTCGGCCCACCTCTTGGCGCCGTCGTCGGTGAAGTCGAGCTGCACCTGCCAGGAACCGGGGATCGGCTGGCCCTGGGAGTTCGTCGCGAGACCGGCGTTGGCCTCGCTCACGTCGGTGCCCTGCAGGGCGGCGGGCCCCAGGAGATACTTCTCGGCGCCGTCCTGGCTGCACGCCACGATCGTCTGCTCCGCCGGGCCCTCGACGCCGATGCGGTTCTCGGGCCGGGTGCAGTCGAGGGTCACGAAGCGCTCGAGCAGCTCGGGACTGGGCTCACCCGGGGCCCCTGGTGCCGCTGCTGCCGGCTCAGAGGGCTGCCCCGCTGGCGTGGCGGGGCTCGCGCCGCCGCTCGGGCTCGCGCTGCCGCTGGGGCTCGCGCTGCCGCTGGGGGTCGCCGAGGGGGCCGCCGCCTGCCGGAAGGCCTCAGGGATCACCCGACCCTGCGTGGTCGTGCTCGGTGCCGGCGTCGCGGACCTCGCGGAGCCGGAGGGCGACGGCGCCGGCGAGCCGCTGCCGGAGGGCGACGCTGCCGGCGAGCCGCTGCCGGAGGGCAGGGGCACCGGGGACAGCCCGGCCGGCTGCTCGGGCGCCGGCGCCCCACCGGTCGAATTGATCACCGGGCGGAACCTCAGCTGAGCGGTCTGGCTGACCGTCTCGAGGATGTTCTCGCCCTGCTTCTGCGGCACCGAGATGAGGATCGTCTGCGCCGCGCCGCGCCCCTGCGCCGCCACCTCGGCCTCGGAGACGCCGAAGCTGTCGACGCGCGCGCGGATGATCTCGACAGCCTGCCGGATGCTGTCGTCGGTCACCGCACCGCCGCTCTCGGCCCGGGGAATCAGGGCGATGCTGGTGCCACCCTCCAGGTCGAGGCCGAGCTTCGGTGTCCACTGCCTACCCTCGCGCACCGCGGTCCACCCGACCGCCCCGAAGAGCGCGAGCAGGGTGAGGAGAAGTGCGGCGAGCGCGCGGCCCGGGTGGGACGGTGTGGGCCTTGCCACGGTGACGTCTCTCCTGTCCGTACGGATGGGGTGCGGAGCACCGCGTACGCGTCGCGGCCGCTCGGTCTGGCCGACGTCGCAGTATGACCCGCGGGTCGGCCCGGACTCGGCTATTAGGCCGCGTTGGCCCCGGGCGCGTCGCCCCCCGCGGGTCCTACGACTCGGGCCACCGCCGCCCGCGCCCACCGGCTCGTCACGCCCGGAGCCGTCTCCAGCACCACCACCTCGTCGTCGATGGCGGCCACCCGGCCGTAGAGACCGGAGCTCGTCATGACCTCCTGCCCGACGGTGAGTGACCGCTGCAGCTGCAGCGCCTCCCGCTGGCGGGCACGGGCGGGGCGGATCAGCAACAGGTAGAAGAAGACGACGATCAGCAGCAGGGGAAGAAGGCCGAGAAGGTCGTTGGCGGTCACGACGGGCCCCTTCCTTGGGACGTGACGATGGCGTGCGCGTGCTCGCGCGCCGGGAAGTCTAGGCGAGCGAGGATCTCTTCTTCTTTGCTGCCAACGGTCAGGATCCCGAGAGCGTGCCCGCGGACGCGTCGGGAACCTCGAACAGCGCGGGCGCAGCGGCGAGACCGCCACCCCCGGGGGCCGCGGGCGGCGACAGGCCGAGATGACTCCACCCGCCGGCCGTGGCCACCCGTCCCCGCGGCGTCCGGGCGAGCAGCCCGGCGCGTACGAGGAAGGGCTCGGCGACCGTCTCCACCGTCTCGGGCTCCTCCGAGACGGCGACCGCCAGGGTGGACAGCCCCACCGGCCCGCCGCCGAACAGGCGCACGACGGCCTCGAGCACGGCCCGGTCGAGCCGGTCGAGGCCCAGCTCGTCGACCTCGTAGACCTCGAGGGCGGCCGCCGCGACCGCGGCCGTGACCACCCCGGCGGCGCGCACCTCGGCGAAGTCACGCACCCGCCGGAGCAGGCGATTCGCCACCCGCGGGGTGCCCCGCGACCGGCCGGCGATCTCGCGTCCTCCGTCGCGGCGCAGGTCGACGCCGAGCAGACGGGCCGAGCGGGCCAGGACCTGCTCCAGCTCACGGGGCTCGTACAGGTCGACGTGCGCGGTGAAGCCGAACCGGTCGCGCAGCGGCCCGGGCAGCAGGCCCGCCCGGGTTGTCGCGCCGACCAGGGTAAACGGCGGCAGCTGCAGCGGGATCGCCGTCGCACCCGGCCCCTTGCCCACGATCACGTCGACCCGGAAGTCCTCCATCGCCATGTAGAGCAGCTCCTCCGCCGGCCGGGCCAGACGGTGGATCTCGTCGAGGAAGAGGACCTCGCCCTCGGACAGCGAGGAGAGAATGGCGGCAAGGTCGCCGGCGTGGGTGATGGCCGGCCCGCTCGTGATGCGCAGCGGAGCGTTCATCTCCGCGGCCAGGATCATCGCGAGCGTGGTCTTGCCCAGCCCCGGCGCCCCACTGAGAAGGACGTGGTCGGGCACCCGGCCCCGGGCCTTCGCCGCGTCCAGGACGAGCGCGAGCTGCTCGCAGACGCGCTCCTGCCCGACGAACTCGGCGAGGCTCTTGGGCCGCAGCGCCGCCTCGACGGCCCGCTCCTCGCCCTCGCCCTCGCCCGCAGCCACCTCGGGGGCCACCAGGCGCTCGCGGGCGCTCACGCGGGCCGGCTCAGGGTGCGCAGGGCGGAGCGCAGGAGGGTGGCGACGTCGGGCTCGGCTCCGGCCGCGCGCGCCTGCTCGGCCTCGGGGGTGACCGCGGCGAGCGCCTCGTCGGCCTCGCGCACCGACCAGCCGAGGCCGAGCAACGCACCATGCAGCTGCACCCGCCAGCCCTCGCCTGGGGAGGCGGCCCTCGACGGGGCGGCCGACGGGCCGACCGGGGCTCCCAACCGGTCCTTGAGCTCCAGCACGATGCGCTGCGCCCCCTTGCGCCCGATGCCGGGCACCTGCACGAGCACCGCGAGGTCCTCCTCGGCCAGGGCGCGGCGCAGGGTCTCGGGGGTGTGCACCGCCAGCATCGCCTGGGCCAGTCGCGGACCCACACCGCTGGCGGTCTGCAGGATCTCGAAGGCGACCCGCTCGTCCTCGTCGGCGAAGCCGTAAAGGGTGAGGGAGTCCTCGCGCACGACGAGCGAGGTGGGCAGCACGGCCCCCTCGCCCACGCGCAGCCGGGCGAGGGTCGCGGGCGCGCACTGCACGGAGAGCCCCACGCCACCGACCTCGACGACCGCGCCGTCGGGAGCCAACGCGGCGACGGTGCCGCGAACGAAGGTGATCATGGCGTCCTCCCGGGGTGACGGGCCACGGCGGCGGCGAGCCGGGCCACGGCCGCTCCCCGCCAGACGTGGCAGATGGCGAGGGCGAGCGCGTCGGCGGCGTCGGCGGGCCGTGGTGGCGCGTCGAGCTGCAGGACGCGGGTCACCATCAGCCCGACCTGGGCCTTGCCGGCCCGGCCGCTGCCCGTGACAGCGGCCTTCACCTCGCTCGGGGTGTGCAACGCGACCGGCAGGCCCCGCCGGGCCGCGCTGGCGATGGCGACCGCACCGGCCTGTGCGGTGCCCATGACCGTGCGCACGTTGTGCTGGCTGAAGACCCGCTCGACGGCGACGGCGTCGGGCGAGTGCAGATCGAGCCACTCCTCGACCACCCGCTCCACGGCGTGCAGGCGTGCTCCGATCTCGCCGTCGGGAGGCGTGCGCACCACCCCCACGGCGACGAGCTGCAGCGGCCGCCCCGGAGCTCCCTGGACGACGCCGAGGCCGCACCGGGTCAAGCCAGGATCGACACCGAGCACGCGCATCCCGCTCACCTCCGTACGAACAGGCGTTCGAGGGGAACCCTAGCGGGCCGCGCCGACGATTCCGCCGCCCGACGCGCGCCGGGGCGCGGGAGGCGCGGCCGCTCAGCCCACCTCCTCCATGACCTCGTCCGACACGTCGTAGTTGGCATAGACGTTCTGCACGTCGTCGCTGTCCTCGAGGGCATCGATGAGGCGGAAGATCTTCTTCGCGCTCTCCTCGTCGAGCGGGACGGTCACCGAGGGCAGGAAGGTCGGGTCGGCGGACTCGTAGTCGATGCCGGCGTCCTGGAGGGCCTTGCGCACCGGCACCAGGTCGCTCGCCTCGGTCACGACCTCGAACTGCTCGCCGTCGTCGCGTACGTCCTCGACGCCGGCGTCGAGTGCGGCGGCGAGGATGTCGTCCTCGGTGAGGGAGTTCCTCGGGACGAGGATAAGGCCCTTGCGGTCGAACAGGTAGGACACCGAGCCGGGATCGGCCATCGAGCCGCCGTTGCGGGTCATGGCCACCCGGACGTCGGAGGCGGCCCGGTTGCGGTTGTCGGTGAGGCACTCGATCAGCACCGCGACACCGCTGGGGCCGTAGCCCTCGTACATGATGGTCTGGTAGTCGGCCCCGCCGGCTTCCGCGCCCGACCCCCGCTTGACCGCACGGTCGATGTTGTCGTTGGGCACCGAGGCCTTCTTGGCCTTCTGGATCGCGTCGAAGAGGGTCGGGTTGCCGGCCGGGTCGCCACCGCCGGTGCGGGCCGCGACCTCGACGTTCTTGATCAGCTTTGCGAAGAGCTTGCCCCGCTTGGCGTCGATGACGGCCTTCTTGTGCTTGGTCGTCGCCCACTTGGAGTGGCCGCTCATCGGTCCTCCTTGCCGGCCGCCCTCACCAGGTCGACGAAGTAGCGGTGCAC
>JALYMT010000383.1 GCA_030773555.1 Actinomycetota bacterium
CCGCGCCCGGCCCCAGGCCCGCGGCGGGCAGCGCGATCCCGTGGCCCAGCCGCCGGGCGTCCTCCGCGCCGACATCGCGGCGGGGGAACGCCGCCGCGGCGGCCACCTCGAGCGGCAGCAGGTCGAAGGACTGCTCGAGCTCGGCCAGCGTGCGCGCGTGCTCGAGGCCGTACGGTCCGACCCGGATGCGCCGCAGCCGGGTGAGGTGCCCCCCGACGCCGAGGGCCGCGCCCAGGTCGCGGGCGAGCGCGCGCACGTAGGTGCCGCTGGAGCACACCACCGTCACGTCGAGGTCGAGCACGTCGCCGCACCGGCGCACGACGTGCACGTCCAAGGCGGACACCGTGACCGGGCGGGCGGCGAGCTCCACCTCCTCGCCCGCCCGGACCCGGGCGTACGCCCGCCGCCCGGCCACCTTGATCGCGCTCACCGACGAGGGCACCTGCATCAGCGGCCCGGTCAGCTCGGCGGCGGCGACGCGCACCCGCGGTTCGTCCAGCGCTCCCAGGGCAGCGGCGGCTGCCTGCGCCAGCACCGCGCCCTCGGCATCGTCGGTCTCGGTGGTCCGCCCGAGCCGGACGGTGGCCTCGTAGGCCTTGTCGGGGAGGGTGAGATGGCCGAGCAGCCGGGTCGCGCGCCCCACTCCCAGCACCAGCACACCGGTGGCCATCGGGTCGAGGGTGCCCGCGTGGCCCACCCGGCGGGTGCCGGCGAGCCGCCGGACGCGGGCGACGACGTCGTGGGAGGTGACGCCCGGAGGCTTGTCGACCACCACCAGCCCGTCCGGCGCCGCGGCCCCGGTGCCGGGCACGTCAGTGGCGCTCGTCGGCGACGTCATCCTCGTCGGCGGGCTCGTCGCCCTCCTCCCGGGGCGCCCGGTACGGATCGGGCTCGCCGGCGTACGAGGCGCTGGCGGCGACCCGGTGGAGCTCGGCGTCGCGCTCGGCGGCGGTGCGCAGCAGCTCGTCGATGTGCTGGGCGGTGTCGGGCACGGCGTCGGCGAGAAACGTCAGCGCGGGCGTGTGCCGGACACCCGTCTGGCGGCCCACCTCGGTGCGCAGGATGCCCTTCGCGCTCTCCAGCGCCAGGGCGGTCTCGGCCCGCTGCGCCTCGTCGCCGAAGACGGTGTAGAAGAGCGTGGCCTGCTGGAGGTCCTTGGTCACCCGGGCGTCGGTGATCGTCACGAAACCCAGCCGCGGATCCTTGACCCGCGTCTCGAGCATCTCGGCGACGATGACGCGAATGCGGTCGGCAAGCTTGCGGGCGCGGGCGGGATCGGCCATGGCGTCCTCCTCGGTCGGGTCCAGCGCCTGGACGGCGCGGTGGGGCACTCGTCAGTCGTCGTCGCTGCTGTGCAGCCGGCGGCGCGCGGAGAGCAGGTCGAGTTCAGGCCTGCTCGCCACCAGCCGCTCGCAGGCGTCGAGCACCTCCCCGCAATGCCCCGCCCCGGCCGCTACCACCGCCACACCCACCAGCGCTCGCCGGTGCAGGTCGAGATGTCCGACCTCGGCGGCGGCGACCCCGTAGCGGCGCTGCAGCTCGGCCACGACCGGACGGACGACCGAGCGCTTCTCCTTGAGCGAGTGCACGTCGCCCAGGAGCAGGTCGAAGAGGAGGGTTCCGGTGAACATGGGAGTCGGGGGGCGCCCGGTGGGCCGTGCAGCTCGGGCCGCTAGGCCCACCGGGCGAACCGCGCGTCAGCTGCGCGGCTTCTCGCGCATCTCGAAGGTCTCGATCACGTCATCCACCTGAATGTTGTTGAACGAGCCCAGGCCGATGCCGCACTCGAAGCCCTCACGGACCTCGGTCACGTCGTCCTTGAAGCGTCGCAGGGTGTCGATGGTGAGGTTGTCACCCACGACCACGCCGTCACGGACGATGCGCGCCCGCGAGTTGCGGCGGATCTGGCCGCTGCGCACGAGGCAACCGGCGACGTTGCCGAACTTCGAGGAGCGAAACACCTCGCGGATCTCGGCGGTGCCGAGCTGCGCCTCCTCGTACTCGGGCTTGAGCATCCCCTTGAGCGCGGCCTCGATGTCCTCGATCGCCTGGTAGATGACCGAGTAGAACCGCAGGTCGATGCCCTCGCGCTCGGCCAGCTCGCCGACCCGCTCGGCGGGCCGGACGTTGAACCCGATGATGATCGCGTTGTCGACGGTGGCCAGGTTGACGTCGTTCTGGGTGATCGCGCCGACGCCCCGGTGCAGGATCCGCAGGTCGACCTCGTCGCCCACGTCGATCTTGAGCAGGGCGTCCTCCAACGCCTCGACCGAGCCCGAGACGTCGCCCTTGATGATGAGGTTGAGCGTCTCGATGCGCCCCTGCTCGAGGATCTTGGTGAGGTCCTCGAGGCTGACGCGCTTGCGGGCGCGGGCCAGCTGGGCGTTGCGCTCGAGGGCCTGGCGCCGCTCGGCGATCTGCCGGGCGACGCGGTCCTCCTCGGTGACGAGGAACTTGTCGCCGGCTCCGGGCACCGAGGTGAGACCGAGCACCAGGGCCGGTCGCGACGGGCCGGCCTCCTGGATCTGCTCGCCGTGCTCGTCGAGCAGGGCGCGCACCCGGCCGAAGGCGTCACCGGCGACGATCGCGTCGCCGACCCGCAGCGTGCCCCGCTGCACGAGCACGGTCGCCACCGGGCCGCGGCCGCGGTCGAGGTGCGCCTCGATCGCGACACCACGGGCGTCGGCGTCGGGATTGGCCACCAGCTCGAGCGCGGCGTCGGCGGTGAGCAGCACCGCCTCGAGCAGGCCGTCGACGCCCTCGCCGGTGCGTGCGGAGACGTTCATGAACATCGTCTCGCCGCCGTACTCCTCGGCCACCAGGTTGTACTCGGTGAGCTGCTGGCGGACCTTGTCGGGGTTGGCGCCCTCCTTGTCGACCTTGTTCACCGCGACCACGATCGGCACGCCGGCCGCCTGGGCGTGGTTGAGCGCCTCGATGGTCTGCGGCATCACGCCGTCGTCGGCCGCGACGACGAGGATGACGATGTCGGTGACCATCGCGCCACGGGCACGCATGGCGGTGAAGGCCTCGTGACCGGGGGTGTCGATGAAGGTGATCGCCCGGTCGACGCCCTCGTGCATGGTGCGCACCTGGTAGGCGCCGATGTGCTGGGTGATGCCGCCGGCCTCGCCGGCCGCCACGTCGGCGCGCCGGATCGCGTCGAGCAGCTTGGTCTTGCCGTGGTCGACGTGACCCATGACGGTCACGACCGGAGCCCGCGGCTGCAGCGCCTCCGGGTCCTCGTCGACCTCGAGGTCGATGTCGAAGGACTCCAGCAGCGCCCGGTCCTCGTCCTCGGGACTGACGACCTGCACGTCGTAGCCCAGCTCGGCACCGAGCAGGCCGAAGGTCTCCTCGTCGAGCGACTGGGTCGCGGTGGCCATCTCCCCGAGGTGGAACAGCACCGTGACCAGGGACGCGGGATTGGCGTTGATGCGCTCGGCGAAGTCGGTCAGCGACGCGCCCCGGGGAAGCCGGACGACGGTCGAGCCGTCACCTCGGGGAACCTGCACGCCGCCGATCGACGGGGCCTGCATGTTGTCGAACTCTTGCCGCCGCTGCTTCTTGGACTTGCGGCCCCGGGTGGGGCGTCCGCCACCACGGCCGAACGCGCCGGCCGTGCCCCCACCTCCGGCGCGACCACCACGCCCTGGGGCGCCACCGGGACGACCGGTGCTCGGAG
>JALYMT010000384.1 GCA_030773555.1 Actinomycetota bacterium
GTGCAGCACGACGCCCCGGGCCCCGGCGAGGACGCGGCCGTCCTCCTCGACGGCGGCGAACACGACGGCGCCGGCGGGGGAGGTGAGCACCGCGCGGGCGACGGCAGGCGCCTGGAACGCCCGGCGATAGAGGCGCAGCCAGCCCTCGGTCGGCTCACCGTGCACGGCGACGGCGGGAGCCAGCGGGCCGGCGGCATCGAGCAGGGCGGCGGCCGGCGCGGTCTGCACGAGCACCTCCTCCTCGGGGTCGCGCCGGCGCCAGCCCCGCCGCTCGAGCTCGCGGTCGAGCGGGTCGGCGAGGTCGACCTGGAAGCGCGCCACCAGGCCGCGCGCGGCGTACCAGTCGCGGACCACCGCCAGCGCGTCGTCGAGGGGCCGCTCGGGGACAGGCCGCTCGGGGATCGAGAGCGGCACGACGGAGTTGGCGCGCGCGCTCCAACCGGCGGCGGCCTGCAGCCGCCAGCCGCCCAGCTCGGCGCGCTCGATGCCCGGCCACCCGTCGGCGGCGACCTCGGCGAGCGGGCGCTCGCTGCCGGCTGCGCCCGGCGAGCCGCGGAGCGTAAGCCGCGGGGGCGGGGGTACGGGCTTGCCCGCGACCACGGTGGCCTCGTCGACCTGCACGAGGGCGCCGGTGCGCGTCCGGATGGTCAGAATCCCGCCCGTCCACGCGACGAGCTGACCCAGCACGTCGCCGAGCCGGCCGTCGGGCAGCGTGCGTCGCACCACCACCCGGGTGCCGACGTCGCGCGGGGTCAGGACGACGCGGAGGGCGAAGCCGTAGGGCAACGGTTTCCCCCTTTGGGACAGCGGCTCCGGCACGGCGATACTAGGGGTCGGCCGACACGACGAAGGAGAAGCACGTGACGTACGTCATCGCGCAGCCGTGCGTTGACCTGAAGGACAAGGCCTGCATCGAGGAGTGCCCGGTCGACTGCATCTACGAGGGGGAGCGGATGCTCTACATCCACCCCGACGAGTGCGTCGACTGCGGCGCCTGCGAGCCGGTGTGCCCGGTCGAGGCGATCTACTACGAGGACGACGTCCCCGACCAGTGGAAGGACTTCTACAACGCCAACGTGCAGTTCTTCGAGGACCTGGGTTCCCCGGGCGGCGCGTCGAAGCTCGGCCTGATCGAGAAGGACCACCCGCTCGTGGTGGGCCTGCCCCCGCAGGCGCAGGAGCACTGACGAGCCGGCTCCCCGACTTCCCGTGGGATGCGCTCGCGCCCTACGCCGAGCGGGCGCGGGCTCATCCCGACGGCCTGGTCGACCTGTCGATCGGCACCCCGGTCGACCCGACGCCGGCCGTGGTGCAGGAGGCGTTGCGGGCCGCGGCCGACGCCCCCGGCTATCCGGCGACGTACGGTACGCCGGCGCTGCGTACGGCCGCGGCCGCCTACTACGGACGCCGCCTCGGGGCGCCCGGCGTCGACCCCGACGGGGTGCTGCCCACCATCGGCTCCAAGGAGCTCGTGGCCTGGCTGCCGACCCTGCTGGGTCTCGGGCCGGGCGACGTCGTCGGGCATCCCGAGGTGGCCTATCCCAGCTACGCCGTCGGCGCCCTGCTGGCCGGTGCGACACCGGTGGCGGCCGATGACCTGCTGGCCTTCGGGCCCGGATCGCCGCGGCTGCTGTGGCTGAACTCGCCGGGCAACCCGACCGGGCGGGTGCTGCCCGCCGAGCACCTACGCAAGGTCGTCGACTGGGCGCGCGAACGCGGGATCGTCGTCGCGAGCGACGAGTGCTACGCGGAGCTGCCGTGGGAGGCCTCGCCCGTGTCGGTGCTGCACCCCGACGTGTGCGGCGGCTCGCACGAGGGCCTGCTCGCGGTCTACTCGCTGTCGAAGCGCTCGAACCTGGCCGGCTACCGCGCCGGGCTGGTCACCGGCGACGTGGCGCTCGTCCGGAAGCTGCTCGAGATCCGCAAGCACGCCGGCATGATCGTCCCCGCTCCCGTGCAGGCGGCCATGGTCGCCGCGCTCGGCGACGACGCCCACGTCGCGGAGCAGCGGGCCCGCTACGGCGCCCGCCGGGCCCGCCTGCTGCCCGCGCTGCGCGCCGCCGGTTTCGCCGTCGAGCACTCCGAGGCCGGGCTGTACCTGTGGGTCACCCGCGGCGAGCGCGACTGGGACACCGTGGCCGCGCTCGCGGCCGCGGGGGTCCTGGTGGCTCCCGGCTCGTTCTACGGGCCCGCCGGCGCCCGGCACGTCCGGGTGGCGCTCACCGTCACCGACGAGCGGGTCGAGGCCGCGGTCGCCCGCCTCGGCGCGCTCCGCCCCGCCGGCACCGCCTGAGCGCCGCCGCCCCTGCACGGGCACCCGGGGTTCCGGGGGTGGTCAGCCGGCGAGGTGGCTCCACCGGGGCGCCAGGTCGGCCCAGGCGCCCGTCGCGGCGATCCTGCCGTCCTCGAGGACGACCACGCAGTCGGCTCGTTCCAGGGCCGAGCGCTTGGAGCTCGCGCCCAGGACGGTCACCCCGCGCTGGCGCAGCAACTCCCACAGCTCCACCTCCGTACGCGCGTCCAGGGCGGAGGAGACGTCGTCGGCGAGGAGCAGCTCCGCCTCGGTGGCCAGCGCCCGCGCGAGTGCCAGCCGCTGCACCTGCCCGCCCGACAGGCGCACCCCGCGATGCCCGACCAGGGCGGCGTGCCCGCCGGCCTCCTCCACGTCGGCGTGCAGCCGGGCGGCCACCAGGGCCCCCTTCACCTCCCGGTCGTGGTCGAGGGCGACGTTGTCGGAGAAGGTGCCGGAGAGCACCCGCGGCACCTGGCCGACGTAGGCCACCTGTCCCGGCCGGAGGAAGAGCTGGGGGTCGTCGATCTCCTGGCCGTTCCAGCGGATCGTGCCCTCGTGGTCGACCAGCCCGGCCAGGGCGGAGAGCAGGCTGGACTTGCCCGAGCCCACCCGTCCCGCGAGCAGCACGAGCGCCCCGCGCTCGACGGTGAGCTCGATCCCCTCGACGCCCACGGTCCCGTCGTCGTGGACCGCGGTGACCCCGTCGAGGCGCAGTCGCTGCAGCGGGATCCTGCTCGTCTCCGGCGGCCGCGGCGCCGCGCCGGTCAGCAGGTCGACCCCCCGGGGCAGGGAGGTGAGGTCGTCGCTGCCCGCGAGCTCCCCCGCGGCGTCGAGCCAGCGCCTCGCCACGGGCGCCTCGGTGATCACGGCACCGGCCACGGTGCCGAACCAGCTGAACCCGCTGACCGCGGTGGCCACGAGGAGAGCGGTGGCGAGATCCCAGCCGCCGGCAAGGTGCACCGCCCACGCGGCGACCACCCCTGCCTGCGCGAACACCTGCGGAACCCCGTTGAGCAGCGTACGGACGCGGTGCTCGCGCACCGAGGCCGCGACCCGGCGCGCGTCGACCTGCTCCAGGTGGGCCTGGACGGGGCCGGTGGCCGCGGCCAGCTTCACCGTGCGGGCGGCTTCCAGGGCCGAGGCCAGCGAGCGCCCGAAGCG
>JALYMT010000385.1 GCA_030773555.1 Actinomycetota bacterium
ACGCAACCCCTGCCGCTCGTCCTCACCCCGGCGCTGCAGCCGGGGACGCCGAACTACTCGACCGAGGCGGGCCCCGGTGCCGGCCGGGTGCTCGTTCCCGGCGGCACCGGCGAGCAGGCGCTCGCCGACTTCCGCTATCAGGTGCCGCACAAGCAGACGCACTCCTACGGCGACACCGCGGCGCTCCGGATCGCCGTGCAGTGCGCCGCCGGGCGGTCGGTCACCCTCGCCGCTGACCTCGGTGCCTCGGGCAACGCCAACGGCGGCACCTTCACCCGGGCAGCCGCCGGCTCCACCACCCTCGCCTGCACCGGGGCGCCCCAACAGGTGACGGTGACGCTTCCCCTCAGCGCCCCCCTCGCCACCGACCGATACGTCACCCTGCGCCTCGCCGCCGTCGCCGCCGACCCGGCGCCCGTGCGGTTGCTCTACGACATGACCGCCGCCGACGGCGTGCTCACCCTGCCGAGGCTCGGGTGACGCGGCCCGCTGGGCCCCGCGGCCGGGGAGCGACTCTTATCGAGACGCTCGTCGTCCTCCTGATCCTCGGCGTCGTCGTCACCGCGCTCACCACCGCCCTCGTCACCACCAGCCGCCACCTGCGCGCCGACGAGGACGAGGCGCGCGGCCTGGCCGACGTACGCGTGGTCGTGGAGCGGCTGGGCCGCGACATCCGCGACGCACGCGGGGTCGCGGCCGGCGCTGACGAGCACCACCTGGTGCTCTGGATCGACTACGACTCCGACTACCGGCAACAGGCCGACGAGACGGTCACCTGGGAGCTGCGGGCGAGCGACTCGCCCGGCCACTTCGACGTGCACCGCTCGGTGCCCGGCGGTGTGACCGTACGAGAGGCCGGCACGCTCGTCTCCGACCTCGCCTTCTGCTACAGCGTGTCCGCCGACGCCGCCGGGCCGGGTGCGTGCCTGCCCACCCCGGTGACGCCCGCGCAGGCCGACGCCGTACGGCTCGTCGGCACCTCCCTGGCCTACGACGCCGTGCTCTCCGGCGGCACCGGACGCCGCGGGGTCGAGTTCGCCACCCGCCTGCGGAACGTCGAGTGAGCCGGCACCTGCGCTGCGGCGCTGCGCGGGACGACGGCGGACTGGCGCTGATCCTCACCGTCGGCATCACCGCCGTCGTCGCCATGCTGCTCGCCGTCGCCTACACCGTCACCACCGGGTCGGTGCGCTCCGCGGGCCAGCACACCGCCTTCGAGCGGCCCTGTCGGTCGCCGAGGCCGGCGTGGACGGCGTGCTCGCCCGGCTCCAGCTGGAGTACGACACCACGCGGGCGGACCACCCCGTGCCCAGCCCGGCCGACCCGGTGTGCCCGGGCCCGGCACTCAGCGCGCCCGCCAGCTTCGCCACCCCGGAGGCCGAGCGGGCCTGGGCGCGCTCGGTCCTCGACGCCCTGCCGGACTCCTGCGTGGTGTCGGTGGGCGGCGGCGAGGTCAAGGCGGTGAAGCCGGCCAACCGGCAGTCGGTCTACGCCCTGGCCGCGGTGCCCGGCTTCGCCGCCGCCGACGCCCGGACGCGGCTGCTCAAGAGCGAGTACCTCTTCTCGACCTACTCGCCCGACCATGCCGTGCTCACCGGGGGCAACCTGTGCATCCGGGGCTCCGTCCTGGTCGACGCGGTGCGCGAGGACGTCGCGGCCAGCGTGCACGCCAACGCCGACGTCGCTACCAGCTGCAGCGGCAACGGTGTCGGGGCGGGCTCCAGCGAGATCGAGGGCCGGCTCACGGCCAGCGGCACGGCCTCGGTCAACACCAACCTCTCGGTCTCCGGGGGCGTGGCCGGCGGGCAGCCGAAGGTGCGCCTGCCCTCGCTCGACCCCCGGCCCGTCTACCTCGCCGAGCACGCCAAGTTCCCCGGCCGCTGGTTCGACCTGTGCCCCGACGGCTCCGTGCGCGCCCCCACCCCCGCGGGGCCCTGCGCCGGGGCGACGGTGCTCGGGCAGGCACCCTTTCAGGGCTGGTCGTTCTCGGCGGGCTCCGGCGGCAGCGCGCCGGTGTGGTCGATGACGACGCGCAGCTCCCCGTATCCCGGGGTCTACTACGTCTTCGAGGCCGACGCGGTCGTCGGCGGCCACGGCGCCAGCCACGACGACGACCCGCCGTGGAACGCCACCGTCCTGGCCGAGAGCGCTCCTGCCGGTGGCCCCCTCGCGGCCTGTGGAAAACGAGGGGGCAACATCACCTGGAAGCTGGAGCATGTCCGCAACGTGCTGCCCGGCATCGTCTTCCTCGCCGAGGGCGACCTGATCGGCTCGGCCAACAGCCGCGCCGAGAACGGCCTGCTCGCGGCGGGGGACCAGGTCGTGCTCAGCACGAGCAGCGCGAGCGTCCGCGGTGCCGTCATCGCCGGCGACAGCTGCCGCGAGGGGACACGGGGCAACGAGGTGCAGGGCGTGCGGATCGAGTACGACGGCAGCGTGGAGGCGGCCCTGTCCAGCGTGGTGCGTTCGGTGCTGTGGCTGGAGTACGTCGGGTGAGCCCGGCCCTGCTGGCTGTCGGCGCCGCGCTGCTCGGGCTGCTCGTCGGCTCGTTCCTCAACGTCGTCGCCCGCGTGCCGGCGGGGGAGTCCGTTGTGCGCCCGGGCTCGCGCTGCCCGTCCTGCGGCTCGCCCGTACGCCCCCGCGACAACGTCCCGGTCCTGAGCTGGCTGCTGCTGCGCGGGGGCTGCCCCGACTGCGCCGCACCCGTCGCCGGCCGCTACCCCCTGGTCGAGGTGCTCACGGCAGCGATCTTCGCGGCGGTCGCACTGCGCTTCGGGCCGGGCGCGGCCCTGCCGGCCTTCCTCTACCTCGCCGCGATCTCGGTGGCACTCACGTTCATCGACCTCGACGTGCACCGCCTGCCGGATGCGATCGTGCTGCCCTCGTACGTCGTCAGCGGCGTCCTGCTCGCCGGACCCGCCCTCACCGGCGGGTCCTGGGGGGCGTACGCCCGCGGGTGGGCGGCGGCGGCGATCCTGTACGCCGCGTACTTCGCCCTCGCCGTCGCCTATCCGGCGGGCATGGGCTTCGGTGACGTGAAGCTCGCCGGCGTGCTCGGCCTGCACCTGGGCTGGCTGGGCTGGGGTCAGCTCGCCCTGGGTGCGTTCCTGGCCTTCTTCCTCGGCGGGGTGGTGGGCCTCGCCCTCATCGCCACCGGCCGCGCGACCCGCAAATCGGCCATCCCGTTCGGACCGTTCATGCTGGTCGGAGCGCTGGTAGCGGTGCTGGTCGGCGAGCCGATCCTCGCGCTCTACCTGGGTGGAATGTCCGGTTGACCCCGGTCGTCCCCTCAGGACTCGCCGCCGTACGCCGATGAACTCCACGACGAGCGAACGCGACCTCGTCCCCGGCAGGAGGAGGCGGCGTGGCAGGACGGACCGCCATCGGCCTCGACATCGGGACCTCGGGGGTGCGCGTCGCGCAGCTGCGCTTCGGGCGGGGAACGGTCACGCTCGAACGCTTCGGCCAGGTCGTCCTCCCCGACGGGGCCGTGCGCGACGGTGAGGTCGCCGACCCCGCGGCGGTCGCCGTGGCGATCCGGCAGCTGTGGGCGCACACCAGGATGTCCGGCAAGAAGGTCCTCCTGGGAGTGGCCAGCGGCCGGGTGATCGTCCGGCAGGTCGACCTCGCCTGGCTGCCACCGTCGGAGCTTCGCCGCTCGCTGCCCTTCCAGGTCGCCGACATCCTGCCGATGCCGGTCGAGGCCGCGGTGCTCGACTTCTATCCCCTGGAGGAGCTGCCCCGGCGCGACGGCGTCGGACGTGCCGTGCGCGGCCTGCTGGTGGCGGCGTCCCGGGAGACGGTCCACGCGAGCGTGCAGGCGGTGCAGCGGGCCGGCCTGACCCCGATCTCGGTCGACCTCACCTCCTTCGCCATCCTCCGGGCCCTCGGTTCCGGCCAGGACGGCGGCTCGGCCGGCGAGGACGCCGAGGCGCTGGTCGACGTCGGCGCCAAGGTCACCAACGTCGTCGTGCACCAGGGGGGCGTCCCCCGGTTCGTGCGCATCCTGCCGATGGGCGGCCAGCACGTCACCGACGCCGTCGCCGAGCGGGCCGGACTGCCCCCCGAGCAGGCGGAGGCGCTCAAGCACGAGCTCGGACTCGGGCTGGGTCCGCACGTCTTCACCGCGGAGGGACAGGCGGCGGCGCGGGCCGTCGAGGACGCGACCTCCGCGCTGGTCGGTGAGGTCCAGACCTCGCTCACCTACTACGCGGCCGCCGGGGCGGCCGCCCCGGTCAGCCGGATCGTGCTGACCGGCGGCGGCGCCCGCCTGGCCGGTCTTCCCGAGCGCCTGCAGGCCGCGGCGGACGTGCCCGTCGTGCTCGGCACGCCGATCGCCGCCCTGCGGCTGGGCGCCGCCGGACTGTCGGAGGAGCAGCTGCGCGAAGTGTCCCCCCTGGCCACCGTCCCCGTGGGGCTGGCGCTGGGGGCGGCCCGATGACCGTGCTCCAGCAGACCCGCGCGCAGGTGCGGCCGGCGGGCTCGCCGCGCGTCGACCTGCTGCCCCCGAGATCGGCGAGCAGCGGCGCCTGCGCCGCGTCCAGGCCGGGCCGGGCGGCGGAGTCCTCGCGGCCCTGGGG
>JALYMT010000386.1 GCA_030773555.1 Actinomycetota bacterium
GCCCGAATGGGCGCACACGGCACCGGCCGAGCGCGGTGCCCGGGTGGCCCGGGCGGCCGCGCGGGTGCTCGCCGCCGCCGACGAGCTCGCCGAGCTGACCACCCGCGAGATGGGCAAGCCCCTGGCGGACGCCCGCGGCGGCGTCGAGGCCGGTGCCGGCACCCTCGCCCAGTACGCCGAGCTCGGTCCCCTGCACCGTGGACGCAGCCTGGCCGGGAGCTGGGACGCCACCGACCTGATGGTCTTCGAGCCGCGGGGGGTCGTTGCCGTTCTCACCCCGTGGAACGACCCGGTCGCGGTGCCCTGCGGGCTGCTCGGCGCCGCTCTGGTCACCGGCAACAGCGTGGTGTTCAAGCCCAGCGAGCGCAGCCCGCACACCGGGGTCCTGCTCGCCCGCCTGCTCGCCGAGGAGCTGCCGCCGGGCGTGCTCAACGTGGTCTGCGGAGACGCCGAGACCGGCGCCGCGCTCGCGGCGGACCCCGACGTCGCCCTGATCGCGCACGTGGGCTCCACCGCCGCCGGGCGGGCGATCGCCGCGGCGGCGGCGGTCACGGGGGCGAAGGTGCTGCTGGAGAACGGCGGCAAGGACCCGCTGCTCGTCGACGCCGGCGTCGACCCGGGCTGGGCCGCCGACCAGGCGGCGCTCGGCGCCTTCGCCAACGCCGGGCAGATCTGCACCTCGGTGGAGCGCATCTACGTCCACTCCTCGCTCGCCGAGCCCTTCGTCGCGGCGCTGGTCGAGCGGGCCCGTGGCCTGCGGCAGGGGTCAGGCCTGGATCCGGCGACCGCACTCGGGCCGCTGGTCGACTCCCGCGCGCGCGACGCCGTGCACGCGCACGTCGAGCAGGCCGTGGCGCAGGGAGCGCGAGTGCTGTGCGGCGGGCAGCCGGGCCCCGGACCGGGTGCCTTCTATCCGGCGACCGTCCTCGTCGACTGCACCAACGACATGGCCGTCATGCGGGAGGAGACCTTCGGGCCCGTGGCCCCCGTCCGCGTCGTCGGGTCCTTCGAGGAGGGACTGCGGGCCGCCGGCGCCGGCAGCGGGTACGGCCTGGCGGCGACCGTTCTCACGGCCGACCTGGCCCACGCTCAGCAGGCCTGGCGGGAGCTGCCCGCCGGCACGGTCAAGGTCAACGCGGTGTTCGGCGGCGCTCCCGGCGGCGCGGCCGAGCCGCGAGGAGCCAGCGGCAGCGGCTTCGGCTATGGGCCGGAGCTGCTCGACGAGATGACGACCACGAAGGTCGTGCACCTCACCGTCGCGCCCACGCCGGCCGACTGACATGCCGCCAACCGCGCCACAGCTGTTTCGACTTGCGCGCCGCGGGGACAGGGACCGCGTCCCGCGCATCCGACGCGGAAGGAGGAGCTGACGTGAGCACCGTCATGGAGTTCATCGACGTCGACGTCCCGGTGAGCCGGGCCTACAACCAGTGGACCCAGTTCGAGACGTTCCCCCAGTTCATGGAGGGGGTGGAGCGCATCGACCAGCTGACCGAGACCACCAACCACTGGGTGACCTCGATCGCCGGGGTCAAGCGCGAGTTCGACACCGAGATCACCGAGCAGCACCCCGACCTGCGCATCGCCTGGCGGGCGATCGGCGGTCAGGACCACGCCGGCGTCGTCACCTTCCACCGCCTCGGCGCGAGCACGACGCGCGTCACCGTGCAGATGGATTACGAGGCGCACGGGCTGGTCGAGAACCTCGGGGACAAGCTCGGCTTCGTCGACCGGCGGGTCAAGGCTGACCTCGAGCGGTTCAAGCAGTTCATCGAGTCCCAGGGCCACGAGACCGGCGCCTGGCGGGGCGAGGTCGAGCCGCCGCCGACCGCCGGCTGAGAACGCTCAGACCAGGGCCCGCCGGGCCTCCGACGGCAGCTCACCGGTCGCCTGCTCGGGCAGCAGCTCGAGCAGGCCGGTGATCCCGAGGGCGGTACGCACCGCCGGCCGCAGGCCGAGCAAGCGCAGACGCCATCCCCGGGCCGCTGCCTCGCGGACCAGGCGCGCCAGCACGGCCATGCCCGCGCTGTCGAGGAACGTCACCGCGCGCAGGTCGACCAGGACGTCGGTGAGCAGCTCCGGGTCCTGCTCCGCGGTGGCCGCGAGGTCACCGGCGGCCTGGCGGAACCCGGGCGCCGTGGCGATGTCGATCTCGCCTTCCAGATGGAGGACCGCCCACGGTGGGTTCACCCGCAGCTGCGCTCCGCCGGAGTACTGGCGGACCAGCAGGAGATCGTCGGGAGCTCCGGGTCGGCGAGCGAAGTGCCGCCGGACGTCTCTGGCACGGGGAACGATCATCGGAGCCTCCCTGCCTGCAGCGCCAACTGCCCCCCCGGGTCCGCCTCGTCCCCTCGACAGTGACGCCTCAGCTGCGCCGCGTCAATCCCTCGGCGGCAGCCGGCTCCCTCGAGCACCCGATCGGCGGCGGCCAGCACCTCCGGGACGCGGAGGGCCAGCAGCGCCGGCGACGGGGTCGCAGCGAACAGGTCGCCCCGTCCGCTCCCCCGCCACAGCACGGCGTGCTGGTCCCGCCCGGGCGGCGGCCCCCACACCGCGGGCAGAGCCGGCCCGAACAGCACGACCGACGGGGTGCCGTACGCGGTGGCCAGGTGGGCGATCCCGGTGTCACCGGACACGACGACGGCGGCGGCGGCGACGAGCGCGGCGAGCGAGGACAGGTCCAGGTCCCCGGCGAGCACGCTGTCAGCCGCGAGACCGCCGTCGCGGGCCACGCCGTCCGCGAGCGTCCGCTCCTCGCCGCTGCCGGTGACCACCACGTCGAGTCCGCGGGAACGCAGACCGGCCACCACCGCCGCGAAGCGTTCCGCCGGCCAGCGCCGGGAGCCGTACCCCGCTCCGGGGTGCACCACGGCGGCACCGGGACGGGGACTCGGCCCGGCGGGCACGTGCAGTTCGAGGCGCTCGGCGCCGCCGGGGTCGGCCGGTAGCCCCAGGCCCTCGACGACCAGCCGGTGCCAGCGCGCCGCCTCGCGCTCGTCCTCCCGCCACGAGGGACCGGGCGTGCCGGCGGCGGCGTTGGCGTAGGCGACCAGGCGGCGCGGGCGCAGCGCCTGCAGCAGCCGGGAGCTCTGCGGGCCGCTGCCGTGCAGGTTGACGGCCACGTCCGGTAGCGGCGACGCCCAGTCGAGCGGCGCCAGAGCGGCGGCGGGGAGCACCTCGTCGACGGCACCGGTGAGCTCAACCAGCGGGGCGAGCTGCGCCGGGGCGGCCAGCACGATGCGGTGGCCGGGCATCCCGGCGCGCAGGGCGCGCAGGGCGGGCACGGCCGTCAGCAGGTCGCCCATGCCCAGGGCGCGCAGGACCAGCGCGACGGGGTGTGTCGGCGCTAGGGCCACGAAGGCTCGACCGACGGCGTGACCAGCAACTCGCGGATCTCGCAGCCGGGGGGCTGGCGCAGGGCGAACAGCACGGTGTGCGCGACGTCCTCCGGGCGGTTGAGCAACGCGTCGGGGCCCGGCTTGTACTGCGGCTCCCGATCGTCGAAGAACGCCGTCTGCATGCCGCCCGGGAGCAGCAGGGTCACCCCGACCCGGCCCTGGGTCTCTGCGTTGAGCGCGCGGGTGAAGCCGACGACGCCGAACTTCGACGCGCAGTAGGCGGTGGCGTCGGACAGCGCCCGCCAGCCCAGCGTGGACGCCACCGTCACGACCTTGCCCTGCACCCGCTCGAGGTGCGGCAGCGCCGCGCGGACGACGGCCGCGGTACCGAGGAGGTTGACCAGCACCACCCGGTCCCACTCCTCCCCCGGCACGTCGACCAACCGCCCGCACCGGTCGGTGCCCGCCGCGGTCACCACCGCGTCCAGCCCGCCGGCACGCTCGGCCACCCGCGCCACCGCGGCCTCGGCGGCCCGGGCGTCGGCGAGGTCGACGAGCTCGTACTCGGCGCCGGAGTCCGGCGTCACCCGGTCGAGCACGACGGGCCGCCCGCCCTCCTTCTCGACGGCCTCGACGACAGCGGCCCCGAGGCCGGAGGACCCCCCGGTGACGAGGACGGTGCCCAGTGCGGTCATGACGATTCCTTTCGTACGGTGGAGCGGGCCGCGGCGACCAGGGACGTGGTCGAGCGCCCGTCGAGGTAGGGCAGGACGACCGCCTGGCCGCCCCAGCTCTGCAGCAGCCGGCTCTCGGGCAGCTCGACCCCGGCGTAGTCGCCGCCCTTGGCCCAGACATCGGGCCGCAGCGCGTCGAGCAGCGCCTCGGGGGTGTCCTCGTCGAAGACGACCACCGCGTCGACGCACTCCAGGGCCTCGAGCACCCGGGCACGGTCCTCCTGGCGCTGCAGCGGGCGCTCCGGGCCCTTGAGCCGGCGCACGCTGGCGTCGGAGTTGAGGCACACCACCAGGCACTGACCCAGCGCGCGAGCCGCCCGAAGGGTCGCGACGTGCCCGGCGTGCAGCAGGTCGAAGCAGCCACCGGTGGCCACCACGGTGCCCCCGGCGGCGCGGACCCGGGCGAGCACCGGCGCGACGCCGGCGCCTGCGCCGCCGTTGCCTGCGGCGCCATCGGGGGCGACCGCGGCGGCGGGCGGGGCGGACACGTCGGGAATCGCC
>JALYMT010000387.1 GCA_030773555.1 Actinomycetota bacterium
GACATGTTGGCGAGCAGCCGGATCGACTCGAGGACGTTGCGGGCGAGCACGGGCAGCATCACGTTGAGCTCGAAGTTGCCGGCCGCCCCGCCGAAGGCGATGGCCGCGTCGTTGCCGATCACCTGCGCGCACACCATGCACATCGCCTCGGGGATGACCGGGTTCACCTTGCCGGGCATGATCGAGGAGCCCGGCTGCAGGTCGGGCAGGAAGATCTCGGTGAGGCCGGTACGCGGACCCGAGCCCATCCAGCGCAGGTCGTTGGAGATCTTGAAGAGGCTGACGGCGATCGTGCGGAGCTGGCCGGACGCCTCGACCAGGGCGTCGCGGGCGCCCTGGGCCTCGAAGTGGTCGCGCGCCTCGGTCAGCTCCAGACCGGTGGTGAGGCGAACCTCCAGGATCACCCGATTGCTGAAGCCCTGGGGGGTGTTGATGCCGGTGCCCACCGCGGTGCCGCCGAGGGGCAGCTCCGCGACGCGGGGTAGCGACGCCTCGATGCGCTCGATGCCGAGGCGCACCTGCGCCGCGTACCCGCCGAACTCCTGCCCCAGGGTGACCGGTGTCGCGTCCATCAGGTGCGTACGCCCGCTCTTGACCACCCGGGCGAACTCCTGCGCCTTCTGCGTCAGCGCGCCCTCGAGATGACGCAGCGCCGGCACCAGGTCGTTGACGAGGGCGTCGGTGGCGGCGATGTGGATCGAGGAGGGAAACACGTCGTTGGACGACTGGGAGGCGTTGACGGCGTCGTTCGGGTGCACCGGGCGGCCGAGTTTCTCGGTCGCCAGGGTGGCGAGGACCTCGTTCATGTTCATGTTCGACGACGTGCCGGAACCGGTCTGGAAGACGTCGATGGGGAACTGGTCGTCCCAGCGGCCCTCCGCGACCTCGGTGGCGGCCTCCTGGATCGCCTCCGCGACGTCCTTGTCGAGGACCCCGAGATCGGCGTTGACCTTCGCGGCGGCGCCCTTGATGCGCGCCAGGGCGGCGATGTGTGCCCGCTCGAGCCGCTGCCCGGAGACCGGGAAGTTCTCCACCGCCCGCTGGGTCTGGGCGCGCCACTTCGCGCTGGCCGGGACCCGCACCTCACCCATCGAGTCGTGCTCGACGCGGAAGTCCTGCTCGCTGCTGGCGTCGTTCACGGTGGCCGCGTCCTCCCCGTCGGTGTCTGCCCGGACGGGAGGCACCCTAGTGCCCCCGCTGCCTCTGCTACCGGGTCCGGCCGGCCTCCTACCGGAATCGACATCGACGTACGGCGGTGGCGCGCCCGCGTGTCACCGCCGCAACGTCGACGTCGATCTCCAGGAGGGGTCAGGCGATCAGTCGGGCGCGCATGCCGCGGACGGCGAGCAGCCACATGCAGGCGGCGAACACGAGCAGGACCGCCAGATGGCCGACGTCGGCCAGCGGGCGCAGCCCGAACGAGGCGTGGCGCACCAGCTCGACGCAGTGGTAGAGCGGATTGAGCTGCGCGAGTGCGGGGGCCCAGCCCGGCAGGTCCTGGACGGGGAAGAACGTCCCGGCCACGAGGAACAGCGGGGTGATGACCGCGGAGATCACGTAGTTGAAGGCGTCGAACGACGAGGCCTTGGACGAGACCCACATGCCGGCAAGCGCGAAGCCCGCCCCGGTCACGAAGCCAATGCCCGGCACCAGCAGCATGCTCGGGCGCGGGTCGAGGCCGAAGAACATCGCCTCAGCAGCGGCACGCAGCCGTACACCCCGGCTCGCGCCGAGGTCCACGCCGCCTCGGCGGTCACCAGCTCGTGGACGTCGACGGGGGCGGCCAGCAGCGCGTCGTACGTACGTTGGTAGGTCCGCCGGACGAAGGTGTCGAACATCCCCCCGAAGGCGGCAATGAAGATGATCGCCGTTGCGACCACGCCGGTGCCGACGAATTCGACGTATGGGATGCCGGCCACGGTCGCCACCAGCGAGCCGAAGCCGAAGCCGAAGGCGAGCAGGTAGATGGTGGGCTCGACGGCGGAGGAGAACGTCGTCGAGCGCCAGTGCCGGCGGAACAGCGTCCACTCCCGGATCCACACGCCGGCCACCGCCGAAGGCTCCACCCAGCGCACCGGTCGGCTGCTCGTCGGCTCCCGGCTCGTCATCGTGCCGCTCACTGGATGCGCTCCCCGGTGAGGCTGACGAAGACGTCCTCCGGTGTCGCAGCCCGCCGGGCGCCGTCGCCCAGGGCCTCGACCAGCGACGGCGGCATCTCCTCGGCGCGCAGCACCGACACCGACGGGCCGGTGCGGCGAGTGACCAGGCCCAGGGAGCGCGCCCGGTCCTCCACCTCCGACAGCCGCCCCGGCGCCCGTAGTACTCCACGGCCTGCCGCCCGGCGTAGCGGTCGAGCAGCGCCCCGGGCGCGCCGGAGGCGATGACGCGCCCGCCGGCCATGATGGCGACGTCGTCGGCGAGCCGCTCGGCCTCTTCGATGTAGTGCGTCGACATCAGCACGGTCACACCCTCCGAGCGCAGCCCGTCGATCAGCGTCCACAGCTGCCGGCGCACCTGCAGGTCCAGCCCCACCGTCGGCTCGTCGAGGAGCACCAGCCGGGGCCGGTGCACCAGGGCCCGCCCGATCAGCAGCCGCCGCCGCATGCCCCCAGAGAGGGTGTCGACCCGGGAGTCGGCGCGCTCGGTGAGGGTGGCCAGGCTCAGGGCGCGCTCGACGGCGGCGGCTCGCTCTCCCGCCGGCACGCGGTAGAGGTGGGCGAAGACGGTCAGGTTCTGCCGCGCGCTCAGCTCGACGTCGAGGTTGTCCAGCTGCGGCACCACGCCCATCCGGGCCCGGGCCTGCTTGGACTCCTCCGGCACGCGGAAGCCGAGCACCTCGATGTCGCCGCTGTCGGCCCGGGACTGGCCGGTGAGCAGGCGCATGGTCGTCGACTTGCCCGCCCCGTTGGGGCCGTGCAGCCCCGAGCAGGTCCCCGTTGGCACCTCCAGGTCGAGCCCGTCCACAGCGGCGATGTCGCCGTACCGCTTGCGGACGCCACGGAGGGAGAGGCCGGGTCTGGTGCTCGGCGCCACGGAGGTGCAGGCTAGGCCCTGGTCGGGCCGCATCCCCGGCACGACGGGTTCGGTTACGGCCATGTTTCGCAGAGCAAGGTCAGGAGATTACGCCCCCCTGCCAGATCCGGACTCCAGGAGGCCAGGTGAGCGTTCCTAGCGCTCCCAACCGCGCCCGATCGCCTCGACCCGTACGCCGGCGCCTCGCCGGCGCAGCCGTCCTGGCCCTCTCCGCCACTGCGCTGGCCGCGTGCGCCAGCGGCGGGGAGCCCGCCAGCGGCAGCCGGGCGATCACCTGGTACGTCAACCCCGACAACGGGGGCCAGGCCGAGCTGGCCAGCAAGTGCACCGCGCAGTCCGGGGGGCGCTACACCATCGCCACCGCGGGCCTGCCCAACGACGCGAGCGACCAGCGCGAGCAGCTGCTGCGTCGGCTGGCCGCCAAGGACGACTCGATCGACCTCATGAGCCTCGACCCGCCGTTCACCGCGGAGTTCGCCGAGGCCGGCTTCCTGCGGACCTTCCCCATGGAGAGCCCCGAGGCCCAGGAGTTCACCGCCGGGGTCTTGCAGGGGGCGGTCGAGAGCGCGCAGTACGAGGGGCGCCTGGCGGCGGCGCCCTTCTGGGCCAACACCCAGCTGCTGTGGTACCGCAAGTCGGTCGCGCAGCAGGCGGGTCTCGACCCGGCCGCGCGCCCGGTGACCTGGCAGCAGCTGATCGACGCGGCGTCCCAGCAGGGCAAGCGCGTCGACGTGCAGGCCCGCCGGTACGAGGGCTACAGCGTCTGGATCAACGCGCTGGTCAACTCGGCCGGCGGGAGCATCCTGGCGCCGGGCAGCCAGGGAAAGGCCGCCGACGAGGTGGAGGCCGCGATCCAGAGCCCCGAGGGGCGGGAGGCCGCCACCGTGATCCGGTCGCTGGCCACCTCGAAGGCCGCGAATCCCACCATGAGCACCGCAGGTGAGGAGGTCGCCAGGGCCTCCTTCCAGAGCGACGCCGGTGGCTTCATGGTGAACTGGCCCTACATCTGGACCGCGGTCGACGAGGCCGTCGAGTCCGGCACGCTCCCGGCGAACTTCAAGGACGACATGGGCTGGACCCGCTATCCGCGGGTCAACGCGAGCGACCCCAGCGCCCCGCCCTTCGGCGGCATCAACCTGGCCATCAGCGCCTACAGCGACGTCGACCCGGCGGTGCTGACCGAGGCGGCCCGCTGCCTCACCTCCGACGCCAGCAGCAAGGAGTACTTCCTCAAGTCCGGCAACCCGTCCAACACCGCCACCGTCTACGACGATCCCGAGGTGCGTGAGGCGTGGCCGATGGCCGACGTGATCCGGGAGTCGATCACCGATGCGGCACCGCGTCCGGTGACGCCGTACTACGGCGACGTCTCCAGCGCTCTCCAGCAGAGCTTCCACCCGCCGGTCGGAGTCGATCCGCAGGTGACGCCCGGGCGCGCGGAGGTGCGCATCGAGGGCGTCCTGGACAACAAGCAACTCCTCTAGGGAAGAGGATTCGATGAGTACGACCACTGTTGCCCCCGAGGTCCGGGCGCCGGATCGGCCTGGGCCGGCCAGGACCGGCACGACGGATCGTGCCCGCAGCGAGCGCCGCCTCGGCTGGCTGCTCGCCGGCCCGGCGTTCTTCGCGATGCTCGCGGTGACGGCCTATCCGATCCTGCAGGCCGTCTACGACTCGCTGTTCGACTACCGGCTCACCGCGCCCGACGAGCGCAACTTCGTCGCGCTGGGCAACTACGCGACGATTCTCACCGACCGGCTCTTCTGGACGGCAGCGGGCGTCACCACGCTGATCACCGTCGTCACGGTGGCCGCGGAGCTGGTCCTGGGC
This sequence comes from Actinomycetota bacterium, assembly GCA_030773555.1. GTDB lineage: Bacteria > Actinomycetota > Actinomycetes > JALYMT01 > JALYMT01 > JALYMT01. The sequence goes on from JALYMT010000387.1 coordinate 4,864, forward strand.
TTCGCGCTGGCCATGGTCATGCACCGCGCGGTCTTCGCCCGGCGCACGCTGCGCACCTCGATCCTGATCCCCTACGGCATCATCACGGTGGTCTCGGCCTTCGCCTGGCGCTACGCCTTCGCCAACGAGTCCGGCTTCATCAACGTCTGGTTCAACCTCGGCGACTTCGACTGGTTCGGCAAGTTCTGGTCCTCCCTCGTGGTGATCTCCCTGTCGGAGATCTGGAAGACCACGCCGTTCATGGCCCTGCTGCTCCTCGCCGGCCTCGCCCAGGTGTCCGAGGACCTGCAGGAGGCGGCGAAGGTCGATGGCGCGACCTTCTGGCAGCGGATCTTCCGGGTGACCCTGCCGAACATGAAGAGCGCGATTATGGTGGCGGTCCTCTTCCGCACCCTCGACGCCTTCCGGGTCTTCGACAACGTGTTCATCATGACGGCGGGCGCCCAGGGGACCGAGACACTGTCGTTCCTCGCCTACCGGCAGACGATCAGCCGCACCATGATCGGGCTGGGCTCGGCGGTCAGCGTCATCCTCGCCCTCATGGTCGTGCTCATCGCCTTCGTCTTCATCAAGGGCTTCAAGACCGACCTCGGGCAAGTGAGGAGTGACCGGTGACGCGCGACCGCGCTCAGATCGGCTGGGTGATCGGGGTGATCCTGATCATCGCCTACACGTTGTTCCCGACCCTCTGGATCCTCTCGCTGTCGTTCAAGAGCCCCGACGAGCTGGCCTCGGGGGTGACTCCGCGCTTCCTGCCGCGGCAGTTCACCTGGGACAACTACACGACGGTCTTCTCCACCGACCTGTTCACCTCGGCTCTGCGCAACTCCATCGGCATCAGCCTGATCGCGACCTTCATCTCGGTGATCCTCGCGACCTTCGCCGCGTACGCCATCGCCCGGCTGGACTTCCCGGGCAAGCGGCTGGTGCTCTCGATGGCCCTGGCAATCTCGATCTTCCCGGCCATCGCGATCGCCACCCCGCTGTTCAACCTGTGGCGCAACATCGGCCTGTACGACACCTGGCTGGGCCTGATGATCCCGTACCTGTCGTTCTCGCTGCCGCTGTCGATCTGGACCCTGTCGGCCTTCTTCCGGGAGATCCCCTGGGAGATGGAGCAGGCGGCTCAGGTCGACGGGGCGACGCCCTGGCAGGCGTTCCGCAAGGTGATCATCCCGCTGGCCGCGCCCGGCGTGTTCACGGCGGCGATCCTGACGTTCTTCTTCTGCTGGAACGACTTCCTGTTCGGCATCACGCTCACCGCCAGCGAGTCCGCCCGGCCCGTGCCCGCGGCGCTGGCGTTCTTCCAGGGCGCGTCCCAGTTCCAGACGCCGACGACGGCGATCTCGGCCGCCGCGGTCGTGGTGACGGTCCCCGTGATCATTCTCGTGCTCCTGTTCCAGCGCAAGATCGTTGCCGGCCTCACGTCCGGCGCAGTGAAGGGTTGATGCAGCCAATGGCCACCATTTCGATCGACCACGTCGTCAAGGAGTACCCCAACGGGTTCCGGGGCGTGAACGACGTGAGCCTCGACATCGCCGACGGCGAATTCGTGATCCTCGTCGGGCCGTCCGGGTGCGGGAAGTCCACGCTGCTACGGATGATCGTGGGCCTGGAGGACATCAGCGACGGCGAGCTGCGCATCAACGGCCAGCGCGTCAACGAGAAGGCCCCCCGCGACCGCAACCTGTCGATGGTGTTCCAGAACTACGCGCTCTATCCGCACCTGTCCGTCTACGAGAACATCGCCTTCCCGCTGCGGCTGCAGTCCGGCATCTCCGACGACGAGGTCCGCCGGCGCGTCGACCAGGCCGCCGACCTGCTCGAGCTCCGCGATCTGCTCGAGCGCAAGCCTGCCCAGCTCTCCGGTGGCCAGCGCCAGCGGGTGGCGATGGGCCGCGCGATCGTCCGCCAGGCCGACGCGTTCCTCTTCGACGAGCCGCTGTCCAACCTCGACGCCAAGCTGCGCGGGCAGATGCGCACCGAGATCGCCCGCATGCAGCGCCGGCTGGGGACGACGACGGTGTACGTCACCCACGACCAGGTCGAGGCCATGACCTTGGGCGACCGCATCGCGGTCATGCGCAAGGGGGTGCTGCAGCAGGTCGGCTCGCCGCGCGACCTCTACGAGGCCCCGGCCAACCTCTTCGTCGCCGGGTTCATCGGCTCCCCGCCCATGAACTTCATTCCGGGCGAGGTGGCCGGCGACCGGCTGCAGACCCCGTTCGGTGAGGTGCCCCTGCCCGGTGAGATGGCGCAGCAGGTGCAGCGACAGGCCCGCGACGGCGACCTGCTCCTGATGGGCGTGCGCCCCGAGTACTTCCAGGACGCCTCCCTGATGTCCGGGACCGCCCTCGACCGTGGCGTCACGATCGACGCGCCGGTCGACGTCACCGAGTGGCTGGGCAACGAGCTCTACGCCTACGTGCCCTACGAGGCACCCGAGTCGGTGAACGCGCATCTCCGCGAGCTCAGCCGCGAGCTCGACAGCGACCTCATGCGCACTCAGCTGGTGGTGGCCCTCGACCCGATGAGTCGCATCCGCGACGGGGACAAGGCCCGGCTGTGGTTCGACCCGGCGCGGATCCACCTGTTCGACCCGCGGACGGGCGCCAACCTCACCCGCGACCTCGACCGGGCCGCGCTGTCCGCCGCTGCCTCCTCGGCCCCGGCCACCGCTACGGCCGGCGGGGCCACCGCGCTGGCCTAGCGCTCCAGGCAGGCCGCACGCTGGCCTGGCG